>NZ_JBHXBG010000086.1:0-23861 GCF_042726755.1 Promicromonospora sp. NPDC060271
GCTCCACGTGCGGGTCGGCGGCCGGCCGGCGGTCGCCGGCTCACTGTCTCAGGAGCTCGTGCACGTCAGAGCGGGCGTCGGTGGTGTGCCGCTGCCGAGCAGGCCGAAGGCCGTGGTGCCACCGGCCGGGAGCCGGCCGTTCTCCGCCGCGTTCCGGACGACGACGAGGTCGCCCTGCGACGTCGCCGTCCCGTTCCACACCTGGTCCACGCGCTCACCGGACGAGCGCCAGCTCACGCTCCACGACGTCGTCGGCGCCTCCCCGGCCCGGACGGTCACCTCGCCCTGGAAGCCGCCGGGCCAGGAGTTCACGGTGCGGTACGTCGCCGTGCAGGAGCCGGTGGGCGTCGGCGTCGTCGACGTCAGGGACGTGAAGAACCGCCAGATCTCGCCCGGCACGTGCGACTGCGACTGCCCGCGGTCCCTGGCGTCCCACTGGTGGTCGCTGTCGTTCGCGATCCACACGACCGGGTAGCCGTCACGGCACGTGTAGCTGGTCTTGGTGTGCGTGCCGCTGCCCGCGGCGGGTTCCGGAGCCTGCTGCGCCTGGCACCCGTTGTTCCGCAGGAAGCGGTCGCGCAGCGCACGACCCTGCGAGATGTTCAGGACGCTGTCCGTGACGCCGTGGGAGCCGAGGTAGGCGACGGGCTGGGTGCCGCCCGCGCATCCGGAGAGCTGGGCGCCGTTGAGGACCGCGACCGCGCGGAACACGTCGGCACGCGCGCAGGCCAGGGCGTTGCTCATGCCGCCGCCGTAGCTGAAGCCGGTGGCGAACCGCTGGCGCGTGTCGATGCAGAACGCGGAGTCGAGGGTGCGCAGCACATCGTCCACGAACGTGACGTCCCGGCCGTTGGTGTTGGGCCAGGCGTTGTCGATGCCCTGCGGGGCCACGAAGATCGTGCTGTTGCTCGCGAGCGGCTTCAGGCCGTAGAAGCCCTGGTTCACCACGTCCTGCGACGTGCCGTGCCACCAGTGCAGCCCCACGACCAGGCGGTACGCCCGGCTCGGGTCGTACCCGGCGGGCACGTCGAGGCGGAACGTGCGGGACTGCCCGCCGCTCGTGATGGTGTGGTTGCCGGTGCCGAGGCCCGCGGGCTGGCCGCAGCCGGCGGTGGCGGCCGCCGGGGCGACCTCTTCGGGGAGTGCGGAGGCGGGTGCGTGCAGCCCGCTGAGGGCGAGCAGGACGGCTGAGGCCGCCAGCAGGACCCGCCAGCCTCGGGACGGAGTGGGGTGTCGCATGGTGTCGCTCCCTTCACCAGGGTCCCCAGCCGCGCTGCCGAGGACGGGATCGGCGGACGAAGTCCGACGGTGCGGCGAATTTATCGTTAAAGGCCGGGCGGGCTGAAGGGGGTTAAACGGTTAGCGCGCCGGAGTCGGGTACGCGGCAGCGATGATTCCCGCGGCGCCCCGCCGTCTACCGGCCATCGAGCTCCTCCTCATCCGAACGGAGAGTCATGCGGCTGCTTCTCACCTCCGCAGGCGTCAGGAACGCCGCCATCCACGACGCGCTGCTCGGCCTCCTGGGCCGGCCGGTCGCCGAGTGCGACGCCCTCTGCATCCCCACCGCGCTGTACGGGCACCCGGCCGTCGGTCCGGGGCGCAACGCCTGGAACTTCATCACCGGCCGGTCCGACGACATGACCGGGCTCGGCTGGAAGTCGGTGGGCGTGCTCGAGCTGACCGCGCTGCCCACGATCGACAAAGACCTCTGGGTTCCCAAGGTCCTGGAGACGGACGTCCTCCTGGTGGCCGGCGGCGACGCCCTCTACCTGAACCACTGGATGCGGGAGTCCGGGTTCGCGGACCTCCTGCCGTCGCTGACCGAGACCGTCTACGTGGGGATGAGCGCGGGCAGCATGGTGATGACCCCGCGTATCGGGGAGTGGTTCGTGGAATGGACCCCGCCGTCGGGCGGCGACGCCACGCTCGGGACGGTCGACTTCTCGATCTTTCCGCACGTCGACCACCCGATGCTGCCGTACAACACGATGGCCGCCGCCGAGCGGTGGGCGGCAGGGATCGACGGACCGGCGTACGCGATCGACGACGAGACCGCCCTCGTGGTGGCCGACGGGTCCGTCGAGGTCGTGTCCGAGGGCAGCTGGAAGCTTCTTGGCGGCACACTGGCCCGATGAGCGATCCAGTTCTTCGCGCCACCTCCGCCGAGGCCGCGGTCGTGGGCCGGCTCCTGTGGGAGTTCAACGAGGAGTTCTCCTTCGACGGGCCAGGTGCGGACGAGTTCGCCGGCCGCTTCACGAACCTGCTCGACCGCGACGACGTCGTCGTCCTGCTCACCGGGAGTCGTGAGGACCCGACCGGCTTCGCCTTCCTCACGCTGCGCCCTACGCCCTACTACGACGGGCCGCTCGCACAGCTCGAGGAGCTCTACGTCAAGCCGCACCTGCGCGACCGCGGCGTCGGCACGGCGCTGCTGAGCGCGGCTGTCGACCTCGTCCGGTCAGTGCACGGCGGAGAGATCCACATCAATGTCGACGAGGTGGACGTGGACACGCGGCGGTTCTACGAGCGACACGGCTTCACCAACATCCAGCCCGGTGAGGACTACCGCATGCTCTGCTACGTCCGTGAGCTCTGAGGCCTGCGCGGGTCAGACGGTCTCGGAGCGCTTCTGCCGCGCGAACCGGGCCGGCAGGTCGGGCCCGTCCCACACCTGGATCGCGCGCCAGATCGACGCGGCGATCGGCACGGCGAGGATGGCGCCGGTGATGCCCACGAGCACCGTCCCGGCGGTCAGCGCGAACAGGATGACGAGCGGGTGCAGGCGCAGGGTCCGACCCATGACGATCGGCTGGAGGAAGTCGCCCTCGAGCTGGTTCACGACGACGACGATCGCTACGACGACGAGCGCCTCGACCGGCCCGACCGCGACGAGCGTGACCAGGGCCGCGAGGATGCCGGCCACCGTCGCTCCGACCAGGGGGATGAAGGCGAGGAGGAAGACGAGCACGGAGAGCGGGATGACGAGCGGGACGCCCACGATGGCGAGGCCGATCCCGATACCGACCGCGTCGACGAACGCCACGATCGCCGTCCCGCGCACGTAGCCGCCGAGCGTGCGGATCGTGGCGGCGCCGACGCGCTGCCCCCGCTCGTACCGGTGGCCCTCGAAGGGCCGCAGCAGGAACTCCCACATCGCCGGGCCGTCCTTCAGGAAGAAGAACAGCACGACGATCATGATGAAGAAGCCGGCGACGAAGTCGGCGGTCTGGGAGACACCCGCGAGGGCACCGGAGCCGAAGGCGTCCGACTGGAGCAGGTTCATGGCTGACTCGCGCACCGAGGCGAACTGCTCGGCGGTGATCTCGAACGGCAGATCCTGGATGTAGGTCTGCAGGGAGTCGAAACCGTCGAGCGCCTGGGTCTGGAGCTCGTCCCACTGGTCCACGACGGCTCGCACGACGAGCCACACGATCGCCGTCAGCAGCGCGACCAGGGCCAGCAGCGCGATCCACGTCGCGAGCAGCGACGGCAGGCCGCGGCGGCGCAACAACGAGACGAGCGGATAGATCGCCGCCGCCAGCACGAGCGCGATCAGGACGGGGATCACGACGAGCGTCAGGCGTGTGCCCACGAACCCGAAGACGGCGATGACCGCGACGACCGCGAGAATCTGCAGCGACCGCGTGCCGACACGACCGAAGCCGTCGGACCAGAGCCGGGACGCGGCGCTCTCGGCGGGGGAGATCTGGGCGGGCTCCTGTGCGGTGTCCGGCAGGGGGCGGGGTGCGCGCCGGCCGAAAAGACCCATCGGCTGTCCTCCTTGTGCGGTTCCGGCGGGGTGCCTGACCTGCTCCGACGGTAGTCCGCTACTCGGCAGGTCGCCCGCCGACCCACCCGCAGATGCGCCGAGATCTGGTGTCCGCGCCGAGATCTGGTCGCGCACGACCAGATCTCGGTGGGACCACCAGATCTCGGCGGGTGTCTGTCGTCACGCAGCGAGCTGGGCCTGCAGCGCGACGCCGTCCATCAGGTACCACATGTGCTTGAACCGGCCGTCGACGACCTCGTAGAACGCGGTCTCGGCGAAGGTGACGGTCGCGCCCGTGGGCGCGAGGCCGTTCCACTCGGTGACCGGCGTGCCGGAGTCGACGAGGCGGGCCGCCACGTGGGTGCCGTCGACCAGGAGCTCCTGGACCTCCCAGTGCAGGTCGGGGACGGCGTTCGTGTGCCGGCGGAACTCGGCCACCATGTCGTCCCGGGAGACCGGGGTGCCGTTCATGATGACCTCGTCGTGTGCGAACTCGTCCATGCGGTCGAAGTCGCGGTTGTTCGCTAGCTCGATGTAGCGGCGGTAGAAGTCGCGCAGCTCCTCCGCCGTCGTGCCGGCGTTCTGCGGAACTGCTCCTGTCGTGTCAGTGCTCATGCCGACGAGTCTTGCTCCGCGGCGACCGCGGTAGAAGGACCCCGTGAGGGGCGTACTGACAGGGCGACCCTTCGTGCCGTGGTCCGTGGTACCACTGGAGGTGTGGTCGTGAACTCCCGAGAGCTCGCCGGCAGCCTGCGTGTGTGGCGCGACAGGGTCTCGCCCGCCGAGGCGGGCCTGACCGCGGGTCCACGGCGCCGTGTTCTGGGCCTGCGCCGGCAGGAGGTCGCGGAGCTCGCGGGCCTCTCGGTGGAGTATCTCGCCCGCCTGGAGCAGGGGCGTGCCGGGCAGCCGTCGAGCCCGGTGCTGATGTCGCTGGCCCGGGTGCTCCGGCTGTCCGACCAGGAGCGCGCGCACCTGTTCCGGCTGGCGGATCAGGCCGAGCCGCTGCCGGGGCAGATCAAGCGCCACATCACGCCCAGCGTGCAGCGCATCCTGGACCGGCTGACCGACACGCCCGTCACCGTGGTCGACGCGTCGTGGCAGTGTGTGCTCTCCAACGCCATGGGCTACGCGCTCACCGGTGACACGACGGTGCTGCCCCACCGGGAGCAGAACCTCGCGTGGACCACGTTCATGAACACGCCCACCCGGTACGTGCGGACCGACGAGGAGGAACCGCTCCTGCGCCTGGAGGTTGTCGCCGACCTCCGCGAGGCATGGCTGCGGTACCCGCAGGACACACTGCTGCGGGGGCTCATCACCGACCTTCAGAAGGCGAGCCCTGAGTTCGCGGAGTTGTGGGAGCAGCGCGTGCCGCCGCAGCCCGCGCCGGTCAGCAGGACCTTCCTGCACCCGGACATCGGGCCGATCACCCTCGAGTGCGACATCCTGACCGTCCGCGACAGCGACCTGCGCCTGCTTGTCTACACTGCCGCTCCCGGCAGCGAGGCTGCCGGGCAGGTCGAGCTCCTGGCGACGGTCGGCCTCCAGCAGTTCAGCTGACGGAGCGGCTCACACCTGCATGTCCACGAACCGCTGGTAGTGGCCCTGGAACGCCACGGTGATCACGTCGGTGGGGCCGTTACGGTGCTTGGCCACGATCAGGTCCGCCTCGCCGGCGCGCGGCGACTCCTTCTCGTAGGCGTCCTCGCGGTGGAGCAGGATCACGACGTCGGCATCCTGCTCGATCGAGCCCGACTCACGAAGGTCCGACATCTGTGGTTTCTTGTCGCTGCGCTGCTCAGCGCCACGGTTCAGCTGCGAGATGGCGATGACGGGCACCTCGAGCTCCTTCGCGAGCAGCTTGAGCGAACGCGAGAACTCGGAGACCTCCTGCTGACGCGACTCGACGCGCTTGCCGGACGACATGAGCTGGAGGTAGTCGATGACCACGAGCTTGAGGTCGTGCTTCTGCTTGAGCCGCCGACACTTCGCACGGATCTCCATCAGCGACATGTTCGGCGAGTCGTCGATGAAGAGCGGGGCGTCCGACACCTTGCCCATGGTGGCGGCGAGCTTCTGCCAGTCGCCGTCGTCCATGTTGCCGCTACGCATCTTGGTCAGCGGTACGCGCGCCTCGGCGGCGAGCATTCGCATGACGATCTCGTTGCGGCTCATCTCCAGGGAGAAGATGACCGAGGCCAGGTTGTGGTGAATGGCCGCGTGAGAGGCGACGTTGATTCCCAGCACCGAGTTGTGGGTCGGGACCATCGACCGGCTCGCCAGGTACAGATGCGACGGGTTCTCCACCTCGACGCAACGCACGGGCACCGAATCGATCGGCCGAACTGAGGCGACTCCGAAGACGCGCGGCGCACCCTCATGTCCTGGGCCGATGTCCAGCTCGGTGCCACCACCAAGCTTTCCGGCCATCTCCTCGGTCGTCAGGATCTGGGCGTCTGCTGCCGCGCCGACGGCCCACTGGTGCTGAGCGTCCGCGACGATCACCGTGCCGTCGTCGAACTCCACCTCGTAGCAAGGGCGGCCTTTCATGACCTCGGTGGCCGCGACCACCCTGGTGGGAGTGCCGTCAGCAGCCAGGAGCATGTCGCCGACGGCGACCTCGCCCATGGTCGTCCAGCCGGACGGTGTCGGTAGCGGTGTATCGAGTGCCAGTGCCTTACCGACAGCAGGTCGGGCCGCCACGACGATCATCTGGCCGCCGTGCAGGCCGTTCGTCAGGCGGTCGAAGTCCGAGTACCCGGTCGGAACGCCGGTGAGTCCCTCACCGCGGCCCTGGGCGGCGTCGATCTCGTCGAAGGTCGGTCCGATGATGTCGGCCAGCGGCAGGTAGTCCTCCGACGCCCTGCGCTCGGTCACCGCGTAGACCTCGGCCTGCGCGTTGTTGACGACGTCGTCGACCTCGCCACCGTCGGTGGCGTAGCCCATCTGCACGATGCGGGTGCCGGCCTCCACGAGGCGGCGCATGATCGCGCGCTCGCGGACGATCCGTGCGTAGTAGCCGGCGTTCGCCGCCGTCGGCACGCCGGCCATGAGGTCGTGCAGGTACGGGGCGCCGCCGACACGCGCGTGCTCGCCCCGGCGCTGGAGCTCGGCGAGCACCGTGATGGCGTCGGCCGGCTCGCCGCGACCGTAGAGGTCGATGATCGCGTCGTAGATCGCCTCGTGCGCCGGCCGGTAGAAGTCGTTGCCGCGGATCTGCTCGATCACGTCGGCGATCGCGTCCTTGGACAGCAGCATGCCGCCCAGCACGCTCATCTCGGCGGCGACGTCCTGCGGCGGGGTGCGGTCGAGGCCCGGCCGTCCCGAATAGCTCGACTCCAGCTCCTCGACCGACATCCGCACCTCCTGCTTTCCACGTCTCATGACATCGTGGTGCACGCTGCGCGTGCGCTCGACCGACGTCCTACACCTGTTCTACTCCCCGCCACTGACACGCCCCGGGACCTCGGGCCCGACACGCCTTTGTGTCGTGTGTGACAGCCTCGCCCCGGCCGGCCCGCTGGTGGGTCCCGCTGACGCTAAGCCCCTGCGGACCCGAACGCAATGAGACCTGTGGACGAGCCTGTGCACATCCATGTGGAAAGGTGGCCCAGGGCTGTGCACAGTGGGTGGACAACCCTGTCCCCAGTTGTGGATAACCCCTGTGTAAAACATCACCATCCCCTCTGACCTGCATCGACGTAACCCCCAGCCTGTGGAGGAAAGAAAGTTGGGCGAGCCGCGCCACACTCCGGGTCTTCGGCGATCCATCGACCGGGAGATCCTCGCCCTCGCGGTGCCAGCCCTTGGTGCGCTCGTCGCCGAACCCGTCTTCGTGCTCGTGGACAGCGCGGTGGTCGGGCATCTCGGCACGGCCCAGCTCGCCGGTCTCTCGCTCGCGAGCAACGTGCTCCTGACGCTCGTCGGGCTGTGCATCTTCCTCGCGTACACGACCACCGCGTCGGTCGCCCGGCTCACCGGCGCGGGCAAGGAGCGCGAGGCGCTGCAGTCCGGCATCGACGGGATGTGGCTCGCGCTCGGGATCGGTGTCGTACTCGGCGCCGCCCTCCTGCTCGCCGCCCCCCTGACGGTGACCGCCCTGGGCGCGCACGGCGACGTCGCGCAGCATGCCGTGACCTACCTGCGCTGGTCGGCGCCCGGCCTCGCCGGGATGCTCGTGGTCCAGGCCGCGACCGGCGTTCTCCGCGGCCTGCGCGACACACGGACCCCGCTGGTCGTCGCGGCCTCCGGCGCACTGCTCAACGTCGGCCTGAACTTCGCGCTCGTCTACGGCGCGGGCATGGGGATAGCGGGCTCGGGCCTGGGGACGGCCATCACCCAGGTCCTCATGGCGGCGGTGCTCGGGGTGATAGTGGTGCGGGGCGCACGGGCTCGTGGGTCGAGCCTGCGTCCGCACAGGTCGGGCATCCTCTCGGGGGCCAGGGCCGGCGTGCCGCTGGTGATCCGCACCCTCAGCCTGCGAGCCGCGATCCTGCTCACCGTGGTCGTGGCGACCGACCTCGGCGCCGTCGCGCTGGCCGGGCACCAGGTCGTGAGCTCCCTGTGGGGGCTTGCCGCGTTCGCGCTCGACGCGCTCGCCATCGCGGCGCAGGCCCTGGTCGGTCACGGGCTCGGCGCAGGCGACGTCGGGCACGTGCGCCTGGTGCTGCGCCGCTGCCTGCGGTGGGGCGTCGGCGCCGGGGCGCTGATCGGTCTGGTCCTCGCGGCGGCCGGCTGGTGGATCGCGCCGCTGTTCTCGCCCGATCCCGAAGTACGCGTCGCGATCGCCCTCGGCGCAGCGGTCTGCGGCGTGCTCATGCCGATGGCGGGTTGGGTCTTCGTGCTGGACGGAGTCCTCATCGGCGCGGGCGACGGTCGCTACCTGGCGTGGGCCGGCCTGGTGACGCTGGCGGTCTACCTCCCGTTCGCGCTCGCGGTCTCCGTGTGGGGGCCGGACGGCGCACGGGGTCTCGCCTGGCTCTGGCTCGCGTTCGCCGGTGTCTTCATGGCGGCACGCGCCGTCACCACCGGATGGCGTGCGCGGGGCGACCGGTGGCTGGTGACGGGGGCGTGACCCTGCGCCCCGGCCGGTTCGTTGACCGGACCGTCAGGCCCGCACCCTGAGCCGGTAGCCCACGCCGCGCACCGAGGCGACCTCCACGTCACGGACCGGCGCCAGCCGCTTGCGCAGCCGCTTCACCGCAGACGTCACCGGGTCGGAGTCGCCGAGGTACGGCAGCTGCCAGACGCGTGCGGTGAGCTCGGCGAACGACCAGACCCGGCCCGCCTCCAGGGCGAGGGTCGCGAGCAGGTCGAACTCCCGCGCCGACAGGTACACGCGCCGGCCCAGTGCGATGACCTCCCGGCCGGCCAGGTCGACGAGCAGCGGCCCGGCCACGAGTGGTTCCAGCGTCGGCGGGGCGGTCATCGGGATCGATCGGCTGACGGCGGGAGCACTGCCGGACCGGTCCCGCAGGGCACCGGCGCCTCCGTCCAGGCCGGGCTCCGGAACCGGACCGTCGGCTCGCACGGTGGCACGAGCCGCCGTGGTGGCTGCCGCGTACCCAAGTTCCGGACGGATCGGTGCCGGGCCGGTCGCGCGGAGCACCGGCGGCGCCAGAACGCTGCCCGACGCCGGCCGGAACCGTCCGCGGCGGTCGGCGGCTCCGGCGTCGGCCACGCCGGGCAACGGTGCGGGCCTGGCCGAGGACAGCGCTGTCGACCGGCTCTCGGCCGCGACGAGCACCGGCGCCTCGGTGAAGTTGTCGCTCTCGGGATGCCGGTCGGCGGGACGCTCTGGCAGGTGCCGGCCGTAGGTCTGGTCCTCCGTCGGGCCGGGGTTGTCGTACCGCTCGGGCTGCGCGCCGAGGACGCGCGGAGCGTCGGCGGGACGCCGGGGTGCCGCGTGGTCGCCGAGGACGGCGCGGGCACCCTCCGCATCGGGTGTGGCGAGCACCGTCGCACGGCCACGGAGCAGATGGGCGATCTCGATGATCTGGTCCGAGGGCAGGCCAACGCAGACGACGAGGCCGGGGGCGGAACCTGGTGCGAGGTCGAGCGTCACGTGCTTCACCCTCCGTGGATGGGGCCGTTCGGTACTTACCGGGTGGAAACCAGCCAGCGCGCGCCAGTTTGTCCTCGGCCCGTACCAATGAGGTCAATTTTTCGTTACCTACGCGTTGCGTGCCGGAAATGACACATTCCCGCCCGGTTGGCATTTTTACGCCACAGATAACCCGGAAAGGGTGAATTTGCGCGCCGAACGGGTGAATTTCTGCCACAGCCGTTGACACGGACGACCGCCCTCCCCTCGACCGCGTTTTGACCGAGAAGTGACCGTCACCTGACCGTGAACGGACCTTGTTGCCCTGACCTGCGCAAACGACGGTTGGTGATGGCCCACGACCGTGGTCCGTCCAAGCGCATCCGGAGTCGTGGGTGCGCCGGGTAATGGAGGGTTCATGCATCGTCGAACTGCTCTCGCACGGAGCTCGACAACCGCCACAGCGGTTCTCGCGCTCGTCGCGACATCAGCTCTGAGCGTCGCCCCGGTGGCGTTCGCAGGAACGTCCCCGGCCGTGGCCGCGACGACCACGAAGGCCGTGGCGGCCGATCCCGAGGACAAGTTCACCGACTTCGCGAGGGAGATGCTGGCCGAGCGCAAGACCGCCGACTTCTGGGTCGAGATGGCCGACGAGGCGGACCTGACCGACGCCAGGGGCATCACGAACTGGGACGAGCGGGGGCAGCGGGTCTACGACGCTCTCACCAGCACCGCCGAGGCGTCCCAGGCGAGCCTGATCAAGCAGCTCGATGCTGCGGGCGCCGACTACGAGAGCTACTGGATCAGCAACCGGATCCTCGTCCAGGACGGCACGCTGGCGCTGGCGGACAAGCTCGCCAAGAGCGGCGAGGTCCAGCGGATCAGCGAGACGGTGCAGCTCAACCTGGTCGAGCCGGTCAAGCGCACCGACGTCAGCGACAAGGGCACCCTTGCCGTCGAGTGGGGTCTGGACGCCATCAACGCGCCCGAGGTCTGGGAGATGGGCTACACGGGCGAGGGCATCACCGTGTCGAACATCGACACCGGCGTGCAGTACGACCACCCGGCCCTTGCCGACCAGTACCGCGGCAAGCAGGCCGACGGCACGGTCGTGAACGACTACAACTGGCAGGACACCTCCGGCTCGGCCGAGGAGCCGTTCGACGACAACGGTCACGGCACGCACACCATCGGCACGATGGTCGGCGACGACGGCAACGGCAACCAGATCGGTGTCGCCCCCGGCGCCGACTGGATCGCCACGAACGGCTGCGACAGCTGCTCGGACGCCGCCCTGCTCTCGTCCGGGCAGTGGATCGTGGCCCCGACCAAGACGGACGGCAGCGACCCCGACCCGTCGAAGCGGCCCAACATCGTCAACAACTCGTGGGGCCTCACGGCCGCCGGCAGCATCGACGACTGGTACACCGACACCACCGAGGCCTGGGAGGCCGCGGGCATCTTCGGCACCTGGTCCGCCGGCAACTCCGGCCCCGGCTGCACGACGACGTCGTCCCCCGGCGCCAACACCGGCTCCTACTCGGTCGGCGCGTTCGACGTGAACGGCGCCATCGCCGGCTTCTCGTCCCGCGGCGCCGGCGAGGACGGCCTGGTCAAGCCCAACATCGCGGCCCCTGGCGTGAACGTGCGCTCCTCGGTCCCTGGTGACGGCTACGCGGCCTTCAACGGCACGTCCATGGCGGCCCCGCACCTCGCCGGAGCGGTGGCCCTGCTGTGGAGCGCGGCGCCCGCCCTCATCGGTGACATCGAGGGCACCCAGGCCCTGCTCGACGAGGCAGCGGTCGACACCAACGACACCACCTGCGGCGGCACCGCCGACGACAACAACGTGTGGGGCGAGGGCAAGCTCGACGTCGCCGCCCTCATCGACGCGGCCCCGATCGGCGCGACCGGCTACGTCAACGGCACCGTGACCGACGCCGACGGCGCCCCGATCTCCGGCGCCGACGTCACGGTCGACGGCGAGCGCGACCGCACCGTCAGCACCGACGAGGACGGCACCTTCAGCGCGCGCGTCCCCACCGGCGACTACGCGGTGTCCGCGTCCGCCTTCGGGTTCCTGCCCTCGGAGCCGACCCCGGCTGCCGTCACCGAGGACGGCACCGTCGACGTGCCGATCACGCTCGAGGCCGCCCCGTCGCACGCTGTGACGGGTACCGTCACCTTCGCCGGGTCGGGCGACCCGGTCGCGGGCGCCCCGGTCAGCCTCGGCAGCCACTTCGAGGACACCACAACCGGCACGGACGGCACCTTCGCCTTCGCCGACGTCCCCGAGGGCACCTACCCGCTGACCGTCGAGATGGGCGGCTGTGCCTCCACCTACGAGGCCGACGTCGTGGTCGACGGCGCGAAGGACGTGCCGGTCGAGATCACCGCGGTGACCGACGACTTCGGCTACTCCTGCGCCACGTCGACCGGCGACTACCGGCAGGGCGACACCAAGACGTCGCTCACCGGCGACGACGCACAGACGTCGCTCGACCTGCCCTTCGCCTTCCCCTTCTACGGCGAGAGCTACGACACCGCGTTCGTCACCTCCAACGGCCACCTGAACTTCCTGGCCGCCACGACGAGCTACGCGAACGGTCCCATCCCGAGCAGCGCTGCACCGAACGCCGCCCTGTACCCCTTCTGGGACGACCTGCTCATCGACGCCGAGTCGGGCCTCTACACGGGCACGACGACGGTCGACGGCGAGGACGCGTTCGTCCTCGAGTGGCGCAACGTGCGCAAGTACAGCCCCGCCTCCGACCGGCTCAACTTCTCCGTCACCCTCGTCGCCGACGGCACCGCGATCTTCGGCTACGGCGACGTGACGGACACCGACACCGCCAAGGGCAGCTCGGCGTCGATCGGTATCGAGAACGCCAACGGCACCGTCGGCATGCAGTACTCCAACAACACCGCCGCGATCTCCTCGGGGCTGACCATCACCTACACGGCGCCGGTCCTCGCGTTCCTCGAGGGCACCGTCACCGACCTCAACACGGGTGACCCTGTCAAGGGTGCCACCGTCACGGCGACCGCCGAGGGCGTAACCCGCACCGCCACCTCGCAGACGGACGGCACCTACTCGGCCATCGCCCTGCCCGGCGACTACACGGTCGAGATCACGGCGCCGGACTACGAGTCCGAGTCGGGCACCGTCACCCTCGAACCGGAGGGCACCGGCACGTTCGACGCGGCGCTCGCGGCGGGCAAGCTCGCCGTCAGCACCGGTTCGATCAGCACGACGCTCCCGCTGGGCAGCTCCACCACGAAGCGGTTCACGGTCAAGAACGAGGGCACCGCGCCGGCCGACGTCGAGCTGGTCGGCACCGGTGGCGGGTTCGACATCCTGGGGGCCGAGGGCGCCGCCGTCATCCAGCACCCGCAGGGCGAGGCGACCGTCGCCGAGTCCACGAAGCCGTCGGCAAAGGTCGGCGGGTCGTTCGGTTCCTCGGGTACGCGGCTCCAGGCCGCGGGCAAGGGGACGACGGGCAAGGCCGTGACGCCGGAGTCCATCCCGGTGTCGCCCAACGCCACGACCATCACCCACTCGACGTCGCAGGAGATCGTCGAGCTCAGCTCGGCCTCGTGCGGTGGCCTGGCGGGGACCACGGAGAACCACTTCTTCCGGACGTTCACGCTGAGCGACTTCGGCATCGACGGTGACTTCGAGGTCTCGGAGGTCTCCTTCGGGGTGGAGCAGGCGACGGCGCAGACCCTGACCGTCAAGCTCCACACCCTGGAGGGCGCCCTCACGTTCGCCAACCTGACGCAGATCGGGACGGCCGACGTCACCATCCCGGCCTCGACCCTGACGATGATCTCGGTGCCCGTGACGGGCGAGGTGCCGGCCGGCTCCACGCTCGTCGTCGAGATCGTCTCGGCCAACCAGCAGGCGAACGGTGGTGTCTTCTACATCGGGTCCAACGGTGCGGGGCAGAGCGCGCCGTCGTACCTCTCGGCCGCCGACTGCTCGCTCCCGGAGCCGGCGACGACGGACTCCATCGGCTGGCCCGACATGCACATCGTCATGAACGTCTCCGGTGACACCGCCGGCGGCGGCAGCATGGACTGGGTGACGACGACCCCTGCCGAGTTCACGCTCGCACCGGGCCAGAGCAAGACCATCACCGCGACCCTGAACGGTGTGGTGGCCCAGCCGGGTACGTTCACCGGCAAGCTCGTGGCCGACGCCGCGACGCCCTACGACGCCCCGTCGGTGGACGTGTCCATGCAGATCAACCCGCCGAAGAGCTGGGGCAAGCTCTCCGGCACCGTCGGCGGCTTCACGCCTGACGGCGTCGTGTCGCTCGGGGACTCGGTGGTCCAGCTCAACGGCTACTTCTCGAAGGTCACCCTGGTCACGGGGGCCGACGGCAAGTACGAGTACTGGTTCGACAAGTCTGAGCGCACCGCTCAGATCATCGCGACGGCCAACGGGTACGTCCCGCAGGTCGGCTCCGCGAAGGTGACGGCGGGCAAGAACGTCGTGACCGACTTCGAGCTGGACCCGCTCAAGTAGCCCAGAGCTCGCCGAAGTAGAGCGACTGTCCGGGTCTTCCTGAGCTGCTCAGGGAGACCCGGACAGTCGCTCTACCTCGCGGACCGCTCTACCGCGTCAGCGCTCGACCTCGCCGCGGATGAAGGCCTCGAGCTGGGCGCGGCCCGCGGTGTCCTCCATCTGCACCGGCGGGGACTTCATGAAGTAGGTGGCCGCGGACAGGATCGGGCCGCCGACGCCGCGGTCCTTCGCGATCTTCGCCGCACGCACCGCGTCGATGATGATGCCCGCCGAGTTCGGGGAGTCCCAGACCTCGAGCTTGTACTCCAGGTTGAGCGGCACCTCGCCGAACGCGCGGCCCTCGAGGCGCACGTACGCCCACTTGCGGTCGTCGAGCCACGCCACGTAGTCCGACGGACCGATGTGGACGTTGCGGTCCTCCTTCTTGCCGGCAAGGGGCCCGCTGAGGTTGGACGTCACCGCCTGCGTCTTGGAGAGCTTCTTGGACTCGAGGCGGTCGCGCTGCAGCATGTTCTTGAAGTCCATGTTGCCGCCCACGTTGAGCTGGTAGGTGCGGTCCAGGACGACGCCGCGCTCCTCGAACAGCTTGGCCAGCACTCGGTGCGTGATGGTGGCGCCGACCTGCGACTTGATGTCGTCGCCGACGATCGGCACGCCCGCGTCCTCGAACTTCTTGGCCCACTCCGGGTCGGACGCGATGAACACGGGCAGGGCGTTGACGAACGCGACGCCCGCCTCGATCGCGCACTGCGCGTAGAACTTGGCGGCCTCCTCCGAACCCACCGGCAGGTAGCAGACCAGCACGTCGACCTCGGCCTCGCGCAGCGCGGCCACCACGTCGACGGCGTCCTTCGTGGACTCGTCGATCGTGGCGCGGTAGTAGTCGCCGAGGCCGTCGAGCGTCGGACCACGCTGGACGGTCACGCCGGTGGGCGGCACGTCGGCGATCTTGATGGTGTTGTTCTCCGACGCGTTGATGGCCTCGGCCAGGTCGAAGCCGACCTTCTTCGCGTCGACGTCGAACGCCGCGACGAACTCGAGGTCCGACACGTGGTAGTCGCCGAACTGCACGTGCATGAGGCCCGGGACGGTACTCGCCGGGTCGGCGTCACGGTAGTAGTGCACGCCCTGGACCAGGGACGAGGCGCAGTTTCCTACGCCGACGATGCCCACGCGGATGGAGGTCATCCTCGCTCCTTCTTCGTTTGGTCTTGCTGCGATGGGCGGGGTGGCGCCGCAGCACGACCCCGTTCCGTGGAGATGAGGCCGTCGAGCCAGTGCACTTCGCGCTCGACCTTCTCGAGCCCGAACCGCTGGAGCTCGAGTGCGTACTCGTCGAGCCGTGAACGCGGGTGCGCCGCGGCCTGGCGGTACGCCTCCAGTCGTTCGGTCAGCCGGATGCGCCGACCTTCGAGGACGCGGAGGCGGGTCTCGGCGTCGGTCTGCGCGAAGAGCGCGAACCGGACGTCGAAGTTGTCGTCCTCCCAGGCCGCTGGGCCGGCGGTGGCCAGAACGGTCTGGAGGTGCTCCTTGCCCTCGGCGGTCAGCTCGTAGACGACGCGGCGTCGGCCGAGGGGTTTGGGCTTGGTGGTGCGGCCGGGTATCACCGGCTTGGTCCTGCGTGGCGGGGCCGGCGGCGGATCGCTCTCCGTCGTCGCTATCAGACCGCGGGTGACCAGGGTCTTGAGGGCCGGGTAGAGCGTGCCGTAGGAGAAGGCGCGGAACGAGCCGAGCACAAGATTGAGGCGCTTACGGAGCTCGTACCCGTGCAGCGGGGACTCGTTGAGCAGGCCGAGGACGGCGGTCTCCAGCACGTCGGACCGACTGCGCACGGCGGCCTCCTTCCCGAGCTCGACCCTGGTCCTCCGGTCGGATCCAGTCCCGATCGACGACCCGATGTATCGAGTCGATACATCGGAGAATAAGCACGGGGAATCGTGGTGCGCAATCCGTCGCTCCGGTGCCGCCGCCGTCAGCTCGGTGGTGGATGAAATGTGAAGCAGGGGCAGACGGACTGGGCTGACCCTGGGGGAAGTGTCGATGCGCGGGTGCGGGGAGCGGTTTCGGGCTATTAGTGCACGCGGGTGATCCCCTATGGTTTCGGTTTGTCCGCCGTGGCAAGTCTCGACCGCAGGCGACGGGCGCAAGTCGAACCGAGGAAGAGGCTGACGTGTCCAACTGGAGTCCCCCTCCGATCTGGCCGCACACTCCCCGACGGCGGCAGGGAATCTGGAACTACCCCCGCCCTTACCGCACCGGGCTCCGCGCGTGGGTCCCGTCGTGGCGGGTCGTCGTGGGCACCTTCCTGACGGGCACGTCGCTCGTGGCCGGCGTCCTCGTGGCCGGATGGTTCGGGTGGGAGGTGCCGGACGAGAACCCGGACGTCGGGTCGCAGACGACCACCGTGTACTACTCGGACGGCACGCCCATCGGAAAGTTCGCGGCCCAGGACCGCACGATCATGAAGCTGTCCGAGCTGCCCCCGTACATCGGGCAGGCGGTGATCTCGTCGGAGGACTCGAAGTTCGAGAGCCATCCGGGTATCGACCTGGTGGGCATCGTCCGCGCGGCGCTCAACAACTTCACGGGCGGTGCGCGACAGGGCGCGTCCACGCTGACCCAGCAGTACGTCGAGAACACCTACTACGTCGCGGGCCAGTCGAGCTACGCCGACAAGCTCCGCGAGCTCGTGCTGGCGCTGAAGGTGGACCGGGACAAGTCGAAGGACGAGATCCTGGAGGGCTACCTCAACACGATCTACCTGGGCCGAGGCGCCTATGGCGTCGAGGCGGCGTCCAAGGCGTACTTCGGGCACTCGGCCAAGGAGATGACCATCTCCCAGGCGGCCTTCCTCGCGGGCATCGTCCCGAACCCCACCTACTGGGATCCCCGACAGGGCGAGGGCGCCCAGCAGCAGGCCGAGAACCGCTGGAACCGCACCCTGAACCTGATGGTGGAGAACGGCTACATCACCGCGGAGGAACGGAACAGCGCGGAGTTCCCGAAGCTCCAGGAGTACAAGCAGGGGTCGGGCGACAACCGGACCGCCTACCTGCTGGAGCAGGTGGCGAGAGAGCTTGCCCAGCCAGATCCCGTCGGCCCCGGCATCTCCGAGGACCAGCTCACGACGCGCGGCTACGAGATCCGCACGTCGATCGACCGCAAGATGCAGGCCGCCGCCTACGAGACGATGAAGCTGCCCGAGGACGCGGACGACTCCACGCGTGCGTCACTGACGTCGATCGACCCGCAGACCGGTGAGATCAAGGCGATGTACGGCGGGCCGAACTACTCGGACTACCCGACCAACGCCGCGACCTTCCGAGCGCAGGGCGCCTCGACGTTCAAGCCGTTCACGCTGATCGGCGCGCTACGGGAGGGCGTACCGCTCACCAAGAAGTACGACAGCACGAACGGCATGACCATCGAGGGCTGGAAGACCGAGCCTGACGGCCCGGACGTCCCGCTGAGCAACTTCGACAACAAGTCGTACGGGTGGATCGACCTCGCGGACGCGACGGCGCAGTCGGTCAACGTGGTGTACGGCCAGCTCAACAAGGAGATCGGGCCGGACAAGACGGCTCAGGTCGCCTACGACCTCGGTATCCCGCGGCCTGACGACAACGAGGAGACGAACGACTGCTGCGTCATCAGGAACAACCTGGCGAACGTGCTCGGCACGGACTACGTCACCAACGTCGACCTCGCCCACGCCTACTCGACGATCGCCGCGCAGGGTTACCGCACCACGCCGCACCTGGTGACCGAGGTGAAGAGCGGAGACGTCGTCGTCGACGAGGGTGACACCACCCGCCAGAAGGTGTTCGAGCCAGACGTGATGGCCGCGACGACGTACGCGCTGGAGAAGGTGGTCCAGGAGGGGTCCGGCGTGGAAGCGCAGAAGCTCATGGGCCCCGACGGCGTGACCCCCCGCCCGGTGGCGGGCAAGACGGGCTCGTCCCAGCAGACCGAGTCGGCGTGGTTCGCCGGCTTCGTGCCGCAGCTCACCACGGTGGTCGGCCTGTACCAGTACGACATCGAGAAGAACACCTACGAGCAGGTCCAGCCGTTCGGCGGCTACGAGTGGATGACCGGTGGCTCCTGGCCCGCCAAGGCCTGGACCGCCTACATGAACAAGGCGACAGCGGGCATGGAGATCGAGAAGTTCCCCGAGTACACGCCGCCCGTTCCGGAAGCGCCGCCGTCGCCGTCGTCCTCTCCCTCGGCCACCCAGTCGGAGGAGCCCGAGGTGGAGATGGTCGTCGTCCCCGACAACCTCGTCGGCGAGCAGTACCCCAACGCCGTCTCGGCGCTCGCCGGTCTGGGGCTCGTGCCCGGGCCGGTGGAGGTGGACAGCGACCAGCCGGCCGGCACCGTGCTCGAAGTGGCCCAGGCGGGCCAGGAGGTCGAGGTCGGCACGACCATCCGGGTCCAGGTCTCGAACGGGTCCGCCGCCGAGGAGGAGACCACCACGGTGCCCTGGGGTCTGACGAACCAGCAGCAGGGCTCCGCGGAGGGACAGCTCAAGGCCGCCGAGCTGACGCCGGTCGTCCAGGAGCAGCCGTCCGACACCGTGCCGGAGGGTCGGGTCATCTCGGTCGACCCCGGCGAGGGGACCGAGGTACCGGTGGGCAGCGAGGTGACGCTCGTTGTCTCGACCGGGCCCGAGGAGAGCAGCGGGGACCCATCCGATGATCCGTCCGGTGGCAACGGGGGCGGCATCTTCGGGTAGGTCGGTGACCCGCGACGACGGGCTCGGCCGGCGCCGGCCGAGCCCGTCGTCGGGCCGGGTGAAATGCGGTTGATGCCCCTGCTCGAACACGGTGCGTACACAGAGAAACCGCGTTTGTACTACTTGCCGCGAACATCGATCCTCTATCGTTTCCACGGCCCAGTGCGATCACTGGACCGATACGAGGAACGAGGAAGACGTGGCGAACAGGAGTCCTTCTCCGATCTGGCCGCAAACTCCCCGACGACGGCGAGCTGTCTGGAACTACCCGCGGCCGTACCGGACGGGGATTCGCGCCTGGGTCCCGTCGTGGCGAGTTGTCGTCGGCACCATGCTGACCGGTATGTCGCTCGTGGTGGGCGTCTTCGTGGCGGGATGGATCGGCTGGCCGGTCCCCGCCGAGAACGAGGAGATCGGTTCGGAGACCACCACCGTCTACTACGTGAACAACAAGGTGATGGGCACGTTCGCGGCGGTGGACCGCACGATCCGGCCCCTCGACGAGCTGCCGCCGCACATACCCGCGGCTGTGCTCGCGTCGGAGGACCAGAACTTCGAGAACCACTTCGGTGTCGACCCCGTTGGTATCGTCCGTGCCTTCGTCAGCAACGTGACCGGCGGTACCCGGCAGGGTGCGTCGACGCTGACGCAGCAGTACGTGGAGAACACCTATTTCAAGCCCGGCCAGACCTCCTACGCGGACAAGTTCCGCGAGATCATCCTGGCCATCAAGGTGGACCGGGAGAAGTCGAAGGACGAGATTCTCGAGGGCTACGTCAACAGCATCTATCTGGGCCGCGGCGCCTACGGTTTCGAGGCTGCCGCGAAGGCGTACTTCGACAAGCCTGCCGCGGAGCTGACCGTCTCGGAGACCGCGATGCTGGTGGGGATCATCCCGTCGCCGTCGTACTGGGACCCGCGTTTCGGCGAGGGGTCGCGTGCCGTCGCCGAGGAGAAGTGGGCTCGCGTCCTGCGGAACATGGCCGAGCAGGGCCTCATCACCCAGGAGGAGCGCAACTCGGCCACGTTCCCCGAGCCGATCGAGTACAAGCCGGTGTCGCGTGCCGGCCAGGTGGGGTACCTGCTCGAAGAGGTCCGCAAGGAGCTTGCCGCCAGGTCGGAGATCACCGAGGAGGATCTCATGAAGGGCGGCTATGAGATCCACACCACCATCAACCCGAACTGGCAGAAGGCCGCGGTCGAGACGGCGCGGACCATCCCGTACAAGGGTGAGAACGCAGCATCGAAGGACCTCGGCGTCTCCATCGTGTCGGTCGACCCCAAGGACGGCTCGATCCGCGCCCTGTACGGCGGCGCGGACTACGCGGAGAAGCAGTTCAACGCCGCCACCGACGGCAAGGCGCAGGGCGGCTCCACGTTCAAGCCGTTCACCCTGATCGGCGCGCTCGAGGACGGGCACGAGCTCAACGAGTACTACACGGGAAACAGCCCGATGCAGATCGACGGCTGGACCAAGGAGGCGGGCGGCCCCGAGGTGGAGCTCACCAACTTCGGCACCGAGCCCGGCGGTGAGTCGTTCGGCGACATCGACCTGATCGACGCGACGGCGAACTCAGTGAACACGGTCTACGCGCAGCTCAACGTGGAGATCGGGGCGAAGAAGACCCAGGACGTCGCGATCCGGGCGGGGATCCCCAAGGGGGATACGAACGCCGAGCTGTCCAACGTGCTCGGCACCTCAACGGTGCGCGCCGTGGACCTCGCGGGCGCCTACGCGACGTTCGCCGCGATGGGTACCCGGACGACGCCGCACATCGTCAACTCCGTGAAGGACGGCGAGCTGACCCGCTACGAGTGGAACGGCACGCCGGAGCCGAACATGATCGATCCCGAGGTGATGTCCAAGGCCACCTACGCGCTGCAGAAGGTGGTCGAGGAGGGGTCGGGCAAGCCGGCGCAGGAGCTCCTCGCTCCGGACGGCAACCCGCGTCCGGTCGCCGGCAAGACCGGTTCCACCAACAAGAACATGTCGGCCTGGTTCGCCGGCTACATCCCGCAGGTCTCGACGGTCGTCGGCCTCTACCAGTCGACGCCGGACAACAAGGGTCAGGCGCCGATCACGCCGTTCGGCGAGTGGGCGGGCGGCAGCCTGACCGGTGGCACCTGGCCGGTCTGGGCCTGGACCGAGTACATGAAGAAGATCACCGGGAAGATGGAGGTCGTGCCCTTCCCGGACTACGTGCCGCCCCTGCCGTCCCCTTCCCCCACGCCGACGCCGTCGCCCACGCCGACGCCCACCCCGGACAAGGTCGAGGTCCCGGTCGGGCTCGTCGGGCAGCAGTACAACGGGGTCGCGGCGGTGCTGTACGAGCTGGGTCTTGACCCGGTGCCGGTGGAGGTCGAGAACGATCAGCCCGCCGGGACGGTGCTCTCGGTGCAGCACGAGGGCCAGGAGGTTCCTCGTGGCACGGGCATCCGGGTCGAGGTCTCGACCGGACCTCGTGACGAGATGACGAGGGTGCCGGGCGGCCTGGTCGGCGGCGACGAGAACAACGCGCGCAACCAGCTCCGGAACGCCGGGCTCAGGCCCGCCATCCAGTACCAGGCGTCCGAGGACGTCGAGCAGGGCGTGGTCATGCAGGTCAACCCGACCGAGGGTACGGAGGTGCCTGTCGGCAGCCCGGTGCAGGTGATCGTCTCGTCCGGACCGGGCGACATCGGCTTCCCGACCGGTGAACCGACGGGCGGTGGTGGCGGCGGAGGCGGCGGTGGCGGTGGCGGCGGTGGTGGTGGCGGCTGACGCTCGCCCTCCCCTGACCCCGTGACCGAGGGGCCGTCTCCTGCTGGAGGCGGCCCTCGGCCGTCGCCAGATTGCCGAGATCTCGGGTGTGAGGGGCCTCTCGCCCGTTCGATTCCGCCGTCGTCCACATGGCGGGTAGGCTTGGCCCTTGCTGTGAACCCTCCTGTCACGGAACGACCGTGACCGCTGAGACCAGAGGAGGTGGGTATACACATGCGTCAGTACGAAATGATGGTGATCCTTGACCCGGAGGTCGAGGAGCGCACCGTTGCCCCGTCGCTCGACAAGTACCTGTCGGTCATCACGACCGAGGGCGGCTCTGTCGACAAGGTGGACATCTGGGGGCGCCGCCGTCTGGCCTTCGAGATTCAGAAGAAGTCCGAGGGCATCTACGCCGTGGTCGACTTCACCGCGACGTCTGCCACCGCCAAGGAGCTGGACCGTCAGCTCGGCCTCAACGAGGTCGTGCTCCGGACCAAGATCCTGCGCACCGGCGACAAGTGAGTCGTCCGAACTGACCCCTCTTCGCCCGCGCGAGTGTCAGTGTCTCGTGGTTGCATTCACCGCGAACCCGGATACCGCGTACGGAACGTCGACTGAATCGAGGAATTGGCATGGCTGGTGAAACTGTCATCACAGTGATCGGGAACCTCACCGGGGACCCGGAGCTGCGCTTCACCCCTTCAGGTGCTGCGGTCGCCAACTTCACGGTGGCGTCGACCCCGCGGACGTTCGACCGCCAGAGCAACGAGTGGAAGGACGGGGAGACCCTGTTCATGCGCTGCTCGATCTGGCGTGAGGCCGCGGAGAGCGTCGCGGAGTCGCTGACCAAGGGCACGCGCGTCATCGCGCAAGGTCGCCTGGTCCAGCGCTCCTACGACACCCGTGAGGGCGAGAAGCGAACCGTTGTCGAGCTGCAGGTGGACGAGATCGGTCCCTCCCTGCGCTACGCCACGGCCAAGGTCACCCGGGCCCAGCGGTCCGGTGGTGGCGGCTTCGGTGGCGGCGGCGGCTTCAACGGTGGCGGTGCCCAGCAGGGCGGCGGCTCCGGTGGAGGATTCAGTTCTTCCGGTGGCGGTCAGAGCAATGACGACCCGTGGGCCACGGCAGGCCCGGCGTCGTCCGGTGGTTCGTTCTCGGACGACCCGCCCTTCTGATCGACATCCCCACGTTCATTCTTTTTGCTCGTACGGCCCGCCAGGCCGAGTGAGCAGCACCTGACGAAGGAGCAACACCATGGCGAAGCCTGTGGTGCGCAAGCCCAAGAAGAAGATCAACCCGCTCAAGTCGGCGAAGATCCACAACATCGACTACAAGGACACGGCGCTCCTGCGCAAGTTCATCTCTGACCGCGGAAAGATCCGTGCGCGTCGTGTCACTGGTGTCTCCGTGCAGGAGCAGCGTCAGATCGCGAAGGCCGTGAAGAACGCCCGCGAGATGGCCCTGCTGCCGTACACGTCCACGGCTCGCTGAGGAAGGGATCGAGAACAATGGCAAAGCTGATCCTGACCCACGAGGTGACCGGCCTGGGTGAGCCCGGCGACGTGGTTGAGGTGAAGGACGGGTACGCCCGTAACTTCCTCATCCCGCGTTCGCTCGCGACGCCCTGGACCAAGGGCGCCGAGTCCGACATCAACGCGATCCGCAAGGCTCGCAAGAGCCGCGAGATCGCCTCGCTGGACGAGGCGAAGGCCCTGGCCAGCTCGCTGTCCGCGAAGCCGGTCGTCGTCGCGGCGAACGCGGGCCCCGGTGGCCGTCTGTTCGGTGCGGTGACAACGGCGGACATCGCCGGTGCGGTCTCCGCCGCCGGCGGCCCGTCCGTCGACAAGCGCAAGATCGAGATCGGTCAGTCCATCAAGTCGACCGGCGACTACACCGTGTCGATCCGCCTGCACCCTGAGGTGTCGGCCAAGATCGGTGTGAAGGTCGTCGCCGGCTGAGCTGACGCTCGGTTGCCTGTCTGATCGCGTGATCGCGTGATCGCGTGATCGCGTGATCGCGTAAGGCCCCGGCTTCCCCTGTGGG
>NZ_JBHXBG010000087.1:0-23797 GCF_042726755.1 Promicromonospora sp. NPDC060271
GCCCAGCACAACCCCAACGGGGTGGGTGCGGGCTCCACCCCCTACACGCATACCCAGAACAATCCCGGCCGGGAACGATCCCGGCAGGAACAGCAAGCTGGCCGCCGCACGCCCCTCGTTCCGCGTTATGGAATGCTGCTTCCGTGAGCCGGTAGCTCCGGCGTTCCGATCGGAGGGTGACGTGGCAGAGTCTGGCGTGCAGTCGGTCGAGCGAGCGCTCGACCTGCTCGAGATTCTGGCGGAGGTCGGTGGTGATGCCGGCCTGAGTGAGCTCTCGGAACAGTCGGGGCTGCCATTGCCGACCATCCATCGGCTGATGCGCACCCTCGTGGCCCGCGGTTACGCTCGTCGGCTTCCCTCGCGCCGCTACGCGCTCGGGGCGCGGATGATCCGCCTCGGCGAGTCGGCGGGCCGCCAGCTCGGGGCCGGCGCGCGGCGCCATCTGGCACGAGTCGCTCGCGAGCTCGGTGAGACGGCAAACCTGGCCATGCTCGACGGAGAGATGGCCGTGTACGTCGCCCAGGCGGCGTCGTCGCACTCCATGCGGATGTTCACCGAGGTGGGGCGACGTGTGCACCTGCACAGCACCGGCGTCGGCAAGGCGCTGCTGAGCGAGCTGCCCGACGCGGCGGTGCGCGACATCGTGGCGCGCGCGGGTCTTGCCCCGGCCACCGATCGGACCCTCACCGACATCGATGCGCTCCTTGCCGCGACGGCCGAGGCGCGCGAGCGCGGCTACGCCGTGGACGACGGTGAGCAGGAGATCGGTGTTCGGTGCTTCGCCGTCGTCGTCCCTGGGGCACCCGTGCCTACGGCGCTGTCGGTGTCCGGTCCCGCGGCGCGGGTGTCGTTCGAGTTCGGCGATCGAGCGGTGCCGGTGCTGCACGAGGTCGCGCGCGACATCGGAGTGGAGCTCGCCGGCGGCTGAGCGCCCGTTGACCCCTCGCCGTCGGGCACCTAGGGTTTTCACTAGGAAGTATTTGGTTTCCGCATCGTGGAATTGACGATGAGGCACCAACCACTCGACCGAGGGAAGACACGTGGACACTCCAGACGGCCTCATGATCACCGGCGACATCGCACCCCGCGCGGAGGAGGTGCTCACACCCCGCGCGTTGGAGCTGGTCGCCGTCCTGCACCGGGCGCTGGACGACCGGCGGCTCGAGCTGCTCGAAGCGCGAGCGAGGCGGGTCGCGGATCTCGCGGCGGGTGGCACGCTCGACTTCCTCCCGGAGACGAGGCACATCCGTGAGGACCCGACCTGGCGCGTCGCCCCGCCGGCGCCCGGGATCGAGGACCGCAGGTGCGAGATCACCGGCCCGACGGACCGGAAGATGACCATCAACGCGCTGAACTCCGGCGCCAAGGCGTGGCTCGCCGACCACGAGGACGCCAACACGCCGCAGTGGAGCGCCGTCGTGGGCGGGCAGCTCAACCTGCTCGACGCGATCAACCGGAACATCGACTTCACCGGTGAGAACGGCAAGCACTACGCGCTCAAGCCGGACGAGGAGCTGGCCACGATCATCGTGCGCCCGCGCGGCTGGCACCTGCCGGAGAAGCACATCCTCGTCGACGGTCGGCCGGTCTCGGGCAGTCTCGTCGACTTCGCGCTGTACCTCGCGACCGCCGGCCTCCGGCAGATCGAGAAGGGCCAGGGGCCGTACTTCTATCTCCCGAAGATGGAGTCGCACCTGGAGGCGCGGCTCTGGAACGACGCGTTCGTGCTCGCCCAGGACTTCCTCGGCATCCCGCAGGGCACCATCCGTGCCACCGTGCTCATCGAGACGTATCCCGCGGCCTTCGAGATGGAGGAGATCCTCTACGAGCTCCGGGACCACAGCTCCGGCCTGAACGCCGGGCGCTGGGACTTCATGTTCTCGGTCATCAAGTCGTTCCGGACCCGCGGCACGGAGTTCATGCTGCCCGACCGCAACGCCGTCACCATGACCGTGCCGTTCATGCGGGCCTACACCGAGCTGCTGGTCAAGACCTGCCACACGCGCGGCGCGCACGCGATCGGCGGCATGGCCGCGTTCATCCCGAGTCGCGACGAGGCGGTCAACGAGGCCGCGTTCGCGAAGGTTCGCGACGACAAGACCCGGGAGGCGAACGACGGGTTCGACGGGTCCTGGGTGGCGCACCCCGGCATGGTGGACCTCTGCAAGGAGGTGTTCACCTCCGTGCTCGGCGACAAGCCGAACCAGATCGACCGCACCCGTGAGGAGGTCCAGGTCACGGCGGCACAGCTCCTCGACGTCGCAAGCACTCCCGGCGACGTCACCGAGGCAGGGCTGCGGAACAACGTCTCGGTGGGGATCCAGTACCTCAAGGCGTGGCTCGGCGGGCTCGGCGCCGTCGCGATCTTCAACCTCATGGAGGACGCCGCCACGGCGGAGATCTCCAGGTCGCAGGTGTGGCAGTGGCTGCACAACGACGTGACGCTCGCCGACACCGGTCACCAGGTCACGCGCGAGCTGATCGACCAGATCGTCGAGGAAGAGATCGCCAAGCTGCCCGGCGACGCGGCAGACTACGAGGAGGCGAAGCAGACGTTCCTGGAGGTGGCGGTCGCGGACACCTACGCGGACTTCCTGACTCTCCCGGCATACGCCCGAATGCCCTGACCGACCCGTTGAGTGCTGGATATTTGTCCTTCGGACCGCCTCCGGAGGGCAAATATCCAGCACTCAACGGAGCAGTGGTGGTCGTAGGTTGGAGGTTGTCCTTGTCTGGAGACGTTGGTGTGGCGCTTGAGGTCGTGATCGCCGAGCTCGTTGACGCGCTCGGTGAGGAGCGGGTGATCACGGACCGGCAGCGGCGTCGTACGTACGAGTGCGACGGGCTCTCGGTGTACCGGGTGATCCCGGGCGTGGTGGTCCTGGCCCAGGGGCCCGACGACGTCGCCACCGCGGTGCGAGCGTGCGCGCGGCACTCGGTGCCGTTCGTCGCGCGCGGTTCGGGTACGGGACTCTCGGGCGGGGCGCTGCCGCACGCCGAGGGTGTGCTCGTGGTGATGTCGCAGATGCGGACCGTCCGGGAGGTCGACGTCGACAACCAGCGGGCCGTCGTCGACCCGGGGGTGATCAACCTCCAGCTCACCGCCGCCACCAGCCCGGACGGGTACTACTTCGCGCCGGACCCGTCCAGCCAGTCCATCTGCTCGATCGGTGGGAATGTCGCCGAGAACTCGGGCGGCGCGCACTGCCTCAAGTACGGGTTCACCACGAACCACGTCACGGGCCTGGACCTGGTCACGCCCGGCGGCGAACAGGTGGAGATCGGCGGCAAGGCGCCGGACCCGCCCGGGTACGACCTGCTCGGCGCGCTCGTGGGCAGCGAGGGCACGCTCGGTATCGTCACCTCGGCGACGGTGCGTCTGACGCGGCTCCCGCAGGAGGTGCGGACCCTGCTCGCCGCCTTCCGCTCCATGGACGACGCCGGTGCCGCCACCTCGGCGATCATCGCCGCCGGGGTGATCCCGGCCGCCATCGAGATGATGGACGGCCTCGCGATCGAGGCCGCCGAGGCGGCGGTGCACTGCAACTACCCGGCCGGTGCGGGGGCCGTGCTCGTGGTCGAGCTGGACGGCCCGTCGTCCGACGTCGCGGGGGAGTTCGACGACGTGGTGCGTCTGTGCGAGGAAGCGGGGTCGTTCGAGGTGCGGGTCGCGGCCGACGACGCCGAGCGCGCCCTGATCTGGAAGGGCCGCAAGTCCGCGTTCGCCGCGGTGGGCCGGATCAGCCCGGACTACATAGTCCAGGACGGCGTGATCCCGCGGACCGCGCTCCCGCTGGTGCTGCGTCAGATCGCGGCCCTCTGCGAGGCGGCCGACGTGCGGGTCGCGAACGTGTTCCACGCGGGCGACGGCAACCTGCACCCGCTGGTGCTGTTCGACGGTTCCGTCGAGGGCGCTGTCGAGCGGGCCGAGGCCGTGGCCGGCGGGATCCTCGACCTGTGCCTGGAGCACGGCGGGTCCATCACCGGTGAGCACGGTGTGGGCGCGGACAAGGCGAGTCACATGCCGCGCATGTTCACCGCCGACGACCTCGACACGATGCAGGCCGTGCGGTGCGCCTTCGACCCGGACGGCATCGCCAACCCCGGCAAGGTCTTCCCGACGCCGCGGCTGTGCGGGGACCAGCCCGGCAGGCGCCGAGGCGCGCACCCGCTCGCCGAGCCCGGCGTGGCGGAGGTCTTCTGATGGTGGACCTGCAGCGGCTCGAGGACGCGCTGAAGCGGGACGGTGGCCAGGTCCAGGAGGCGGGTCCGGCGGATGCCGTGGACGGCGTGCCCGCGGCCGCGGTCGCCCGGCCGGCGTCGGCCGACGGGGTGGCAGCGGTGCTGCGCGAGGCGACCGCTCAGGGCCTGGTGACCGTCGCGCGCGGGGCGGCGACCGCGCTGGACTGGGGCGCGCCGCCCGAGCGGGTGGACCTGATCCTCGATACCACGGGCCTGGACCGGCTGGTGGAGCACGGCGCGGGTGACCTCGTGGTGGTCGCCGAGGCAGGGCTGTCGGTGGCGGAGCTCGCGGAGACGGTCCTGGGCGCGGCGCAGGAGCTGGTGGTGGACCTGCCGCCGGAACGGCTCGCCGGGGGCTCCACCGTGGGCGGGGCGCTGTCGACCGGAGCGTCCGGGCCGCGCCGCCTGCAGCGGGGCGGGATCCGTGACCTGGTGCTCGGGGCCACCGTCGTGCTCACCGACGGCACCGTCGCCTCGTCGGGCGGCAAGGTCGTCAAGAACGTCGCCGGGTACGACCTGGCCAAGCTCCTGACCGGCGCGTACGGCACGCTGGGCATCGTGGTGCGGGCCGCGTTCCGGCTGCACCCGGCCCGGCCGGACCGGGCGTACGTCGTGGTCACCGGCCCGCCGGCCGACGTCGCCGCGCGGGCCCGGGAGGTCGTCGCGTCGCAGCTCGCGCCCGCCGCGGTGGAGATCGACCGGCCGGCGGGGAGCGACGTCGCCGAGGTGGCGGTGCTGATCGAGGGCACGGGTCGGGCGGTGGGGCAGCGGGCCGCGGCTGTCGCCGAGGTGCTGGGCGGGCGGGTCCAGGCAGCGGCGCCCGGGTGGTGGGCGGCGTTGCCGGAGGGCTCGACGGGCTCGACCGGCGATCGGAGCCCGGCCGGCGACGGAAGCCCGGCCGGCAGCGGTGGGACCTATGCCAAGGCGACCGCGACCCTCGTCGGGGTGGCTGGTCTGCTGGCCGCCGCCCGGGAGGCCGAGCAGCGGTACGGCGCCGGCGTGGCGTTGCGGGGGAGCGCCGCCGGGGTGTTGCACGCGGTGGTGACGGGGACGCCGGAGGCCACGGCGTCCGCCGTCGGGCACCTGCGGGGTGCTGCGACCGACCCGCGCGACGGGACCGTGACCGTCCTGCGGGCGTCGCGCGCGGTGCGTGCGGAGCTGGACGTGTGGGGCCAGGTGGGCGGGCTCGACCTCATGCGCGCGATCAAGCAGCAGCTCGATCCGGGGCGCAATCTCGCGCCAGGCCGATTCGTGGGAGGTATCTGATGACTGAGGCGAAGCCGGACCTGCTCGGCTCGTTCGGCGGGGCGGGGGCCTTCGACGCGCATCATCCGCCGGCTCGTGAGCTGGTGGACGACTGCGTGCACTGCGGGTTCTGCCTGCCGGCCTGTCCGACGTACTCGCTCTGGGGCGAGGAGATGGACTCGCCGCGCGGCCGGATCTACCTGATGAAGGAGGGGCTCGAGGGCGAGCCGATGTCGGCGTCGCTGGTGCAGCACGTCGACGCCTGTCTCGGCTGCATGGCGTGTGTGACCGCATGCCCGTCGGGCGTGCAGTACGACAAGCTGGTCGAGGCGACCCGGCAGCAGGTCGAGCGCCGCGGCGCCGAGCACCGGACGCGCGGGCAGCGGCTGCTGCGGTCGGCGATCTTCGCGCTGTTTCCCCGGCCGGAGCGGCTCCGGCTGATCCGGCCGCTCCTCGCGCTGTACCAGCGGTCGGGTCTGTCGTGGCTGGTGCGGCCGGTGCTCGCGCGCGTGTCGCCGACGCTGGCCACCATGGAGGCCATCGCGCCGCCCGTCGGTCCGCGCATCCCGGTGCCCGCGCTCGTGCCCGCCGTCGGCGCGAGACGGATGACAGTCGGGATGCTGCTCGGCTGTGTGCAGCGCGAGTTCTATCCGGGGGTGAACGCCGCGACGGCGCGGGTGCTGGCGGCGGAGGGTTGCGAGGTCGTCGTGCCGCCGGACCAGGGGTGCTGTGGCGCGCTCTCCGTGCACGCCGGCCGTGAGGCGGAGGGGCTCGGCTACGCGCGGGCGCTCGTCGACACCTTCTCGGCGGCGGGCGTCGAGCGGATCGTGGCGAACTCGGCGGGGTGCGGCTCCACCATGAAGGACTACGCGCACCTGCTGGCGGACGATCCCGAGTACGCGGAGCGGGCGGCGGAGTTCGCGGCGAAGACCCGCGACATCTCGGAGGTGCTGGCGGAGCTCGAGCCCGTGGCGCCCCGGCACCCCCTGCCGATGACCGTTGCGTACCACGACGCCTGCCACCTGCGGCATGCGCAGGGCGTGAGGGCCCAGCCGCGCGCCGTGCTCGCGACGATCCCCGGTCTCGTGGTCAAGGAGATCGCCGAGGGGGACATGTGCTGCGGGTCGGCGGGCATCTACAACCTGACCAACCCGGAGCCCGCGCGCGAGCTGGGCGACCGGAAGGCCGCGAACGTCGCGGCGACCGGTGCTGAGCTGCTGGTCACATCCAATCCCGGCTGCCTGCTCCAGATCACGGACGCCCTCGCCCGGCAGGGGCGCGAGATGCCCACTGCGCATATGGTGCTCGTGCTGGACGCGTCACTACGAGGGCTGCCGCCTGGAGCTTTGCGCGGATGAAACTGCGCGGATGAACTGGCGCGGATGAACGGGCGTGGGTGAAACAGGTACTCCCGCTTGCCCGGGGTAACTGCTACGTTTGCCGGCAAGTGGACTGATAGTTCCGACATGCGAAAGTTCCAGCGAACCCTACCCGGCAGCGCGGCCGGACTGGAGTCACCATGGACAACCTCGGCGTCCTCGCCCTGCTCGCCCTCCTCCCGATCCTCGTCGTAGGAACGCTGCTGCTCGGCTTCCGCTGGCCCGCGCGGACGGCGATGCCCGTCGGCCTCGCGGTGGTGGTCGTCGTCGCCCTCTTCGCGTGGAAGATGTCGCTGGTCGCCGTCAGCGCGTCCATCGTGCAGGGGCTGCTGATCGCCGTCGGGCTGCTCTGGATCATCTTCGGCGCGCTGCTCATGCTCGAGACCCTCGTCAAGAGCGGCGCGCTGCAGACGATCCGTGCCGGCTTCACCACGATCAGCCCCGACCGGCGGGTCCAGGTGATCATCATCGCCTGGCTGTTCGGGTCGTTCATCGAGGGCGCCGCCGGGTTCGGCACCCCCGCCGCCGTCGTCGCCCCGCTGCTGCTCGCTCTGGGCTTCCCCGCGGCGGCCGCCGTCATGGCCGGGCTCATCATCCAGTCCACCCCGGTGAGCTTCGGCGCCGTCGGTACGCCGATGCTGACCGGGCTCGGGACGGGGCTCGCGGACACCTCCGGCGCGCTGGCACCGGAGGTGCAGGCGCGGGCCGACGCGCTGGGGCTGGACCAGCTCGGCTTCATCGCGCACACCGCTACCCAGGTCGCGACCATCCACGCGATCGTCGGCATCCTGGTGCCGCTCATCCTCGTCACCCTGATGTGCGGGTTCTACGGCGAGAAGCGGTCGTTCCGCGCGGGGCTGGCCGTGGCACCGTTCGCGATCTACGCGGCGCTCGCGATGATCGTGCCGTACGTGACCGTCGCGTACGTGCTCGGGCCGGAGTTCCCCTCGATGCTCGGCGGCTTCCTCGGGCTGGTGCTCGTGATGTTCACGTCCTCGAAGGGCTTCCTCATGCCGAAGGACGTGTGGGACTTCCCGCCGCGCGAGCGCTGGAGCGACCGTTGGATGGGCACGGTGGACCCCACCAAGGAGGCGGACGCGATCACGCGCAACATGTCGATGGTCCGGGCCTGGTCGCCGTACGTCATCGTCGCCGCGCTGCTGCTGGTCACCCGGAACGTCCCGGCGATCAAGGACTTCCTGATGGGACCGGCGGCTCTCGAGGTGCCGAACATCTTCGGCACCGGCATCAGCCAGAACCTGGAGCTCCTGTACTCGCCGGGCGCGATCTTCCTGCTCGCGTGCCTCGTCACCTACGTGCTGCACGGCATGAAGGGCGAGCAGATCAGGGCGTCGTGGAAGGTCGCGGGCGGGCAGCTCGGCGGTGCGGCGTTCGCGCTGCTGTGCGCGGTGCCGCTGGTGCGGATCTTCATCAACTCCGGGCCGGACTTCAACGCCGCCGGGCTCGACTCGATGCCGATCACGCTCGCCCAGGCCGCCGCCGACCTCGCCGGTCAGGGCTGGCCGATCGTGTCGCCGTTCATCGGCGCGCTCGGCGCCTTCGTCGCCGGGTCGAACACCGTGTCCAACATGATGTTCGCGCTCTTCCAGTTCAACACCGGGATCGGCATCGGCGCGGCCTCGCCGGAGACCGTGGCCGCGCTGCAGGCGGTCGGCGGTGCCGCGGGGAACATGGTGGCGGTGCACAACGTGGTCGCCGCGGCGGCGACGGTCGGCCTGCTCGGGCGCGAGGGCGACCTGATCCGCAAGACGATCCTGCCGATGACGTACTACTGCCTCGCGGCAGGCGGCATCGGATACCTGTGGATCTTCGGGTTCGGGTTCAACGCGGGCACGGCCGTGCTGCTCGTCGTGGGCGCCGCCCTGGTCCTGGCAGCGACCTGGATGCTGCGGAAGACCGACGCGTACAACCCGGAGGTCGTCCCGGCACGGGTGTGACGGCACGTCGGACGACGCCCGCCGCGCACGTCACAGCGGTTCGACCCCGGGGGACGGTCGCTCGCATGGGAGAATGAGCGAGCATCTGTCATCGAAGGGAACACCGTGAACGAAACGCCCCGTGACCAGGGGAACGACCGCGAGGGCGACCGCCGTGGCGAGCGCACAGGCGGCAGTCGCAACGAGGGCCGGGGGCCGCGTCGCGACGACCGCGGTGGTGACAGGGGCCGCCGCTTCGACGGCCCTCGTGGCAGTGGCCCGCGGCGCGACGACCGCGGCGCCGACCGCCCGCGCCGACCGTACGAGGACCGGGGTACCGACCGTCCCCGCCGTGACGACCGCGGCGCCCGCACTGATCGCGCCCCGTACCGCGGGAACGACGGCGACCGTCCGCGCCGGGACGACGGCCCGCGCCGCTCCTTCGGTGACCGTGACGAGCGCCCGCGTCGCAGCTTCGAGGACCGCGGCGGCAGCCGTCCCGTGCGTCGGGACGACGAGCGTCCGGCCCGCCGTTCGTTCGACGACCGGGGTCACGACCGTCCGCGCCGCGACGACCGGGGCACGGACCGTCCGTTCCGCAGGGACGGCGACCGTCCGGCCCGTCCTTCGTACGGGGACCGCGACGACCGTCCGCGCCGCAGCTTCGACGACCGTGGGGGCAGCCGTCCCGTGCGTCGGGACGACGAGCGTCCGGCGCGCCGTGACGACGACCGTCCGCGCCGTTCGTTCGAGGACCGGGGCGGTGACCGTCCCGCACGCCGGGATGACCGTCCCCGCCGCTCGTTCGAGGACCGGGGCAGCGACCGTCCGGCCCGTCCTTCGTTCGGCGACCGTGCCGACCGCCCCCGCCGCGACGACCGTCCCCGTGGTGACGACCGACCCCGTCGCACCGACGGCGACCGTCCGGTCCGTCGCGACGACCGGGGTACCGGCCGCCCGGCCCGCCGGGACGACGACCGGCCGCGTCGCTCGTTCGGCGACCGTGACGACAGGGGCGCCCGCGACGGCCGCGGTCGTGACGACCGGGCCGCTCGCCCGTTCCGTGCGAAGGACGGCGACCGTCCCGCGCGACGTGACGACCGCGGCACCGACCGTCCGTACCGTCCGTCCAACGACCGCGACGACCGTCCCGCGCGACGCGACGAGCGCGAGGAGCGAGCCCCGCGGCCTCCTGAGCCGGAGATCGCCGAGGGCGTCGAGTTCAGCCAGCTCGACCGCGAGGTGCGTTCGCGCCTGCGCGGGCTGAGCAAGGACCACGCCGAGTACGTCGGACTGCACCTGCTGATGGCCGGCCGGATGATCGACGTCGACCCCGAGCGCGCCTACGAGCACGCACAGGCGGCGCTGCGCGGTGCCGGCCGGATCGACATCGTGCGCGAGGCCGCAGGCCTGGCGGCGTACCACACCAACCGGTTCGCGGAGGCGCTGCGCGAGCTCCGCACCGTCCGCCGGCTGAACGGCTCGTCGGAGCACCTGCCGATCATGGCCGACGCCGAACGCGGGCTCGGCCGTCCCGAGCGTGCGCTCGCCCTGGCGGCGTCGGAGGAGGCCGCCTCGCTCGACGCGACCGGCCGTGTGGAGCTCGCGATCGTCGCGAGCGGCGCGCGTTCCGACCTGGGTGAGCACGACGCCGCACTGGCGGTGCTCGACAAGATCGCCCCGGAGGACGCCACGGGCGACTCGGCGCTCCGGGTCGTGCAGGCGCGCGCCCTGGCGCTCGAGGCGGCCGGCCGCGTCGACGAAGCCGAGGCCCTGCTGAGGACCGTGGACAGCAAGGCGCTCGAGCGTGCCATCGGCGGCCAGACGTTCGAGGAGGACATCACGGTGTTCGACGTCGAGGAGGACGCGGCGCTCGCCGAGGAGGAATACGCGGCGGAGCACCCGGAGGAGTCCACGAAGGACACGTCGGACGACGAAGACGGGGAGCCCGAGGACTCGGACGAGGACGCCGACGAGGACGACGAGGATTCGGACGACGGGTCCGCGGACTCGGCGGACTCCCCGGACTCAGGTGACTCCGCGGACTCTGGCGACTCGGCTGATTCCGGCGACTCGGCTGATTCTGCCGATTCGGCGGACGCCGTCGACGAGCCGAGCGATCCCGAGTCGGACGAGGAGTCCGCAGCGGGGCAGGCCGAAGAGGCCGGCGACCTGGCGGGTGACCGTCCCGACACCGACGACGCGGCTCCCGCACCCGAGGTGAGTGACACCGAGGGTGAGCCGGCCGCTGAGGGTGACCGGTCCGACGTCGGGCAGGACAAGGCGTGACCGCGAGCGCCGGCCTGCTGGCGAGCGCGACCCCGCTGGCCGCCGCGTACGACCTCGCGCTGGTCGACCTGGACGGCGTGGCGTACAAGGGGCACCTGCCGATCGAGCACGCGGCGGCGAGTCTCGCCGCCGCGCGTTCGGGCGGGATGCGCCTGCTGTTCGTGACGAACAACGCGTCGCGCGAGCCGGAGGACGTCGCCGGCCAGCTCACGGGTCTGGACATCCCGACGGATCCGGACGAGGTGATGACGGCGGCGCAGGCGTGTGCCGCCCTGCTCACCACGAGGCTCGGCCCGGGTGCGAAGGTGCTGGTGGTGGGCGGGAAGGGCCTGGTGACGGCGGTACGGTCGGCGGGCTTCACGGTGGTGGGGTCGGCGGACGACAAGCCGGACGCCGTCGCGCAGGGGTACTCGCCGGAGGTGGGCTGGGCAGAGCTTGCCGAGGCCGCCTACGCGGTGGAGGCCGGTGCGTGGCACGTGGCGAGCAACCTTGACCTGTCGCTCCCGACGGCGCGTGGTTTCGCGCCGGGGAACGGTGCCCTGGTGGGCGCGGTGGTGTCGGCGACGGGTGTGCCGCCGGACAGCGCGGGCAAGCCTTCGCCGACCATGTACCGCCTTGCGGTCGAGCGGGCGGCCGCGAGCCGGCCGCTGGTGATCGGGGACCGGCTGGACACCGACCTCGGGGGTGCGCGCGGTGGCGGGTACCCGGGGCTGCACGTGCTGACGGGTGTCTCGACGGCGCGTGACGCGGTGCTTGCCGTCCCGGGTGAGCGCCCGTCGTTCCTGGGGGCCGACCTGCGTGCGCTGCTCGAACCGCACCCGGCGCCGGTCCGCACGGACGGCTGGTACGTGTGCGGGGGCGCGTCGGCGCAGGTGGCCGACGGTGCGCTGCGGCTCGACGGGTCGGGGATCGACCTGGTGCGCGCCGCGTGCGCCGCGGCGTGGGCCGCGGTCGACGCGGGGGACGACCTGGACCCGGCGACGGTGCCCGAGCTGGCGGCCTGAGCCGCAGGTGGTGCCGAGGTGACAGTACGAATGCGGAGTGTGTTGCTCTGCGTGGACGATGTCGACGCAGAGCAACACACCTCGCAGACGTAGGCCTTCCCCGGCCGCCACCGACATGGAGCTCCGGGCCGACTTTCTCCCGGGCTCTGTCGGTGGCGGCGGGTACCGTGTCTGGACAAGCACCAGGCACGGACGAGCACAGTGGAGCGTTGACGCAGGATGGACCAGTTCTACGAGACCGAGGAACTTTCGAGCGGCTCGGCCGACCCCGACGCGGGTGTCCGGAGCGCGCTCGACGCGCTCGACGGGCTCGACGACCTGCCGCCGGCGGAGCACGTCGCGCGGTTCGAGGCAGTGCACGACGCGTTGCGGGCCCACCTGAGCGGTGACACCGCCCTGTGACCATGACGACAGGTGCGGGTCAGGGTCGTGTCGACGCCGAGCTGGTGCGGCGTGGCCTGGCGCGGTCGCGCAAGCACGCGGCCGAGCTGATAGCAGCCGGGCGGGTGGTGGCAGGTGGCCGTGCGGTCGCCAAGCCGTCGGCGCTGGTCGCCGCCGGCGAGGCGATAGAGGTGTCGGGCGGTGAGTACACGGAGTACGAGTACGCCTCCCGGGCGGGGCTCAAGCTCGCCGGGGCGCTCGACGCGCTGGACGCCCTCGCGGCAGACCTGGTGGTCAGCGGGGCGTGGTGCGTGGACCTCGGCGCGTCGACCGGCGGCTTCACCGACGTGCTCCTGCGGCGTGGCGCCGCGCACGTCGTCGCCGTCGACGTCGGCCACGACCAGATCGTGCCCCAGCTACGGGAGGATCCGCGCGTCACGGTCGTGGAGGGGTTCAACGCGCGCGACCTGACGCCGGGAGACCTCGACCGGTCGCCGGACGTCGTCGTCGCGGACCTCTCGTTCATCTCGTTGCGGAAGGTCCTGCCCGCGGTGGCCCGGGTCGCGGGCACGGACACGCATGCGCTGCTGCTCGTCAAGCCGCAGTTCGAGGTGGGCAGGGAGCGGCTCGGCTCGGGCGGGGTGGTGCGCGACCCGGCTCTGCACCGTGACGCGGTGGAGTCGGTCGCCCGTGCCGCCGAGGAGGCGGGTCTGCGGGTCCGTGCGGTGGTGCCGAGCTCGTTGCCGGGCCCGAACGGCAACCGTGAGTTCTTCCTCTGGCTCGTGCCGGCTGGGCAGGGCTGGACCGCCGGTGCGATCGACGAGGCCGTGGCCCAGGCCGTCGCCTGGGACCCCGCGGCGGGGGCGCCGGGCGAGCCGGGTGCGGTAGCCGGCCCGCCGCCCGTGCCGCCGGCCGTCGTCGTCCGGGAGCGGCAGCGCCCCGACCAGCAGACGGACGAGCAGAAGGAGCAGGAGCGGTGACCAGGCGCGTCCTGATCGTGACCCATGGCGGACGCCCTCGGGCGGTCGCGGCGCTGGCCGAGGCCTTGCGTGAGCTGAAGGCGGCGGGCTTCGAGGCGACGCTGCACGACGACGCGCTCGCGGAGGAGTTCGGCGACCACATGGCGGCGAACCGGGTCCGTGAGGGTGTGCACCGGTCCGAGGCGGTGATGGTGCTCGGCGGCGACGGCACGATCCTGCGGGCGGCGGAGCTGACCCGGGGTACCGACGTGCCTCTGCTCGGCGTGAACCTCGGGCACGTGGGCTTCCTCGCCGAGTCGGAGCGGGAGGACCTGCGCGCGGCTGTCCAGCGGCTCGCGGCCCGCGACTACGAGGTCGAGGAGCGGGCGACCGTCGAGGTCACGGTGCACCTGCCGGGCACGGCGGAGCCGGTGGTCGGCTGGGCGCTGAACGAGGCGACGGTCGAGAAGGCCACGCGCGACCGCATGCTCGAGGTCGCGATCGGCGTGGACGGCCGCCCCCTGCTCTCGTTCGGCTGCGACGGCGTGGTCATGGCAACGGCCACGGGGTCCACCGCGCACGCCTTCTCGGGCGGCGGTCCGGTGATCTGGCCCGACGTCGACGCGGTGCTCATGGTGCCGCTCTCGGCGCACGCCCTGTTCGCGCGGCCGCTGGTGATCGGCCCGCGGTCGCGGTACACGGTCGACGTGCTGCCCCAGTCGACGGTCGAAGGAGTGCTGACCTGCGACGGCCGGCGCGAGATCCGGCTGCCCCGCGGGTCTCGCGTCGTGGTGCGGCAGGGCGGTACGGTGCGGCTCGCACGGCTGTCGAACGCGCCGTTCGCCGACCGTCTCGTGTCGAAGTTCAGCCTGCCCGTCTCGGGGTGGCGGGACCGTGTCGGTTCAGGTGCCGGTTCGGGTGCCGGTTCGGGTGTCGGGTCAGGTCACGCCGAGGCGCAGGATGTACCTTCTGACCCAGCCGACATCAAGGACCCGGCCGGCACCAGGTCCGGGACCGCAGAGATACCACCAGAGTTACCACCAGAGAATTAAGGAGTCCGGTGCTCGAGGAGATCGCTATCGAGAACCTGGGCGTCATCCGCTCGGCCCGGGTACCCCTGTCCGACGGCCTGACCGTCATCACGGGTGAGACGGGTGCGGGCAAGACGATGGTGCTCACGGGCCTCAACCTGCTCATGGGCGCCAAGGCGGACCCGCAGTCGGTGCGCCCGGGTGCGTCGTCGGCGGCGGTGGAGGGCCGGGTGCGGGTCTCCGGCCGCGACGCCGTGCTGGAGCGGGTGGACGAGGCGGGCGGCGAGGTGGAGGACGACGGCACCGTCGTGATCCTGCGGACCATCGCCGACGGCCGGTCGCGCGCCCACCTGGGCGGCCGTGCCGTACCGCAGGGCGTGCTCGCGGAGATCGCCGAGGACCTGTTCACGGTCCACGGCCAGTCGGACCAGCTGCGGCTGCGCACGTCGGCCAAGCAGCGCGACGCCCTGGACACGTTCGTCGGCCCGGCCCACCAGCGCGTGCTGGCCTCGTACCGCACGGCCTGGACCGAACGCGGCGGGCTCCTGGCGGAGATCGCCGACCTCGAGGCGCGCGGCGCCGAGCGGGCACGTGAGGTCGAGCTGCTGCGGATCGGCCTGGAGGAGATCGAGCGGGTGGACCCGCAGTCGGGCGAGGACACCGAGCTGCAGGCCCAGATCGAGCGCCTGTCCAATGCCGAGGCCCTGCGCACTGCGGCGACCGAGGCGCACGAGGCGGTCGCGGGCGAGGACGCCGACGGCGCGCGCGAGAACGCGATAGCGCTCGTGGAGCGGGCGCGGCGCGCCCTGGACTCCGCCGCCCACTCCGACGCCGCGCTCGGCGTGCTTGCCACCAGGTTCGCAGAGGTGGGCTACCTCCTCTCGGATGTGGCGACCGACGTCGCCGCGTACGTCGACGACCTGCAGGCGGACCCGGCTGGGCTGGAGACCGCGCACAACCGCATGGCCGAGCTGAACGCCCTGACGCGCTCCTACGGCGAGACGATCGACGACGTGCTGCAGTGGGCGAGCGACGCCGGCCTGCGCCTGCTCGACCTGGACGACGGCGGCGACCGCCTCGTCTCGATGCGCGACCGTGTGACCGAGCTGGACGGCGAGCTGGCCAAGCTCGCCGAGATCCTCACCGCCGAGCGCACCCGCGGCGCGTCCCAGCTCGCCGAGGCGGTGACCAACGAGCTGCACGGCCTCGCGATGGGCGGCGCCCACCTCGTGGTCCAGGTGGAACCGCTCGAGCAGCCCGGGCCGTTCGGCGCCGACCAGGTCACCTTCCTGCTCGTGCCGCACCCGGGCGCCCCGGAGCGGCCGCTGGGCAAGGGCGCGTCCGGCGGTGAGCTCTCGCGCGTCATGCTCGCGCTCGAGGTCGCGCTGGCGACGTCGGGTGGCGCGGCGGCGGCGCGCACCGCCGACACCCCGCGCAGCACCTTCGTGTTCGACGAGGTCGACGCCGGGGTGGGCGGCCGGGCGGCGGTCGAGGTGGGCCGCCGTCTGGCGCAGCTCGGTCGCAGCACCCAGGTGGTCGTGGTGACCCACCTGGCGCAGGTCGCGGCCTTCGCGGACGCGCACCTGGTGGTCACGAAGAGCTCGGACGGCGACGGCGCCACGCAGGGGGAAGATGACGGAATGATCACGGTTACGGGCGTGCGCGAGGTCACCGCCGACGCGCGGGTCCGGGAGCTGGCGCGCATGCTGTCCGGCCAGGACGACTCGGAGACGGCGCGTACCCACGCCCTGGAGCTCCTGGAGTCCTCGGTCGTGGGACGATAGAGGGGATGAAGCTGATCTCCCGACCCGAGAAGCGCGCCGAGAAGAGCGCAGCGAAGACCGCCACGGCGCAGTCCCTTGCGACGACGCAGGCCACGGTGCGCGGGCCTGCCCGGATCGGAGCTCGTACCAAGGAGCTCACCTCCCGGCTGGACAGCGGTGACGTCGCCGTGATCGACCATGTGGACATCGACCGTGTGGCGGCGGACGCCCTGGTGTCAGCCGGCCCCGTCGCGGTGCTGAACGCGGCGCCGTCGACCTCCGGCCGCTACCCCAACACGGGCCCGAACATCCTGGTCGAGGCGGGCATCGTCCTCGTGGACGGCCTCGGCCCGTCGATCATGGCGCTCGACGAGCGGGCCGACGTCCAGATCGTCGGCAACGAGATCCTCGTCGACGGCGAGGTGGTGGCCAAGGGCACCTACCAGACGCCGCAGACGGTGGCCGCCGACCAGGCGGCCGCCCGCGAGGGCCTGTCCGCCGAGATCGAGCGGTTCGCCGAGAACACCATGACGTACCTGCGCCGCGAGCGGGACCTCCTGCTCGACGGCGTGGGCGTGCCCGACATCCGTACCCCCATCGAGGGCCGCCACGTCCTGATCGTGGTGCGCGGCTACCACTACCGGGAGGACCTCTCGCTGCTGCGGTCCTACATCCGGGAGAACCGGCCCGTCCTGATCGGCGTGGACGGCGGCGCGGACGCGATCCTCGACGAGGGCTGGCAGCCGGACATGATCGTCGGCGACATGGACTCCGTCTCCGACCGGGCACTGGCCTGCGGCGCCGAGATCGTCGTGCACGCCTACCGCGACGGCAAGGCACCGGGCCTGGAGCGCGTCAAGGCGCTCGGCGTGGAGCCCGTCGTCTTTCCCGCCACCGGTACCAGCGAGGACATCACCATGCTGCTGGCCGACGACAAGGGTGCCGAGCTCATCGTCGCCGTCGGCACGCACGCCACGCTCGTCGAGTTCCTCGACAAGGGGCGCTCCGGCATGGCCTCCACCTTCCTCACCCGGCTGCGCGTCGGTGGCAAGCTCGTGGACGCCAAGGGCGTCTCGCGGCTCTACCGCACGCGGATCTCCAACACCCAGCTCACGCTGCTGTCCGGCGCGGGCGTCGCGGCGGTGCTCGCGGCCCTTGCCTCGACCTCGGCGGGCCAGACCTTCTTCGGACTGATCGGGGCACGCATCGACGACGTCGTGTCCTGGATCAGCCAACTGTTCGGCGGCTGACCGGTCGGGAGCACGCCTCCGACCTCTGCCGCCCCGACCTGATGCCGGGCTCGCATCGCCCGGAACACGCCTAAGGACTCCTCCGTACCGTGATCGACTTCCGATACCACCTCGTCTCGCTCATCTCCGTCTTCCTCGCGCTCGCCGTCGGCATCATCCTCGGTGCCGGCCCGCTGCAGGGCGCGATCGGTGAGACCCTGACGGAGCAGGTGGACGCGCTGCGTGCCGAGCGCACCGACCTGCGCACCGAGCTGGACGCCACGCAGACCGCCCTCGACGGCGACGAGCGCTTCATCGAGGCGGCCGGCGCACAGCTCGTCACCGGCGCGCTCCAGGACCAGCGGGTCGCGATCGTGCAGCTCGGTGACGTACCGCAGGACGACGCCGACGGTGTGCTGAACCAGCTCACCACTGCGGGCGCGAACGTCGTGTCGACCTCCGTGCTCACCGATTCCTGGACCGACGCCGCCGAGCAGTCGTCCAACGAGACCGTCGCCGGGGGCCTGCGCGCCAACCTGGGCACGGCGGCCCCCGAGGGCGACGACCCGAGCGCGATCCTCGGCGCGGCGCTGGCGCTCGCGCTCACCGGCACGGAGAACGGCACCGAGCGGAGCGCGCAGGCGCTGGACCTCGAGGTACAGCTCGAGCGCCTCGGCTACATCGAGGCAGGCGACGAGCAGACGGAGCCCGCCCAGGCACTCGTGCTGCTCGTGGGCTCCGCCGCGCAGCCGCAGGCGACGACCGACGGTGCCACCGAGGCGACGGAGCCGACGCCCGACGTGTGGACCGCCGTGACCCGCGCCGCCCAGGAGGTGTCCGGGGCGGCCGTGCTCGCCGGGCCGACCGACGAGCCGGGTGACACCGTGCAGGCAGTGCGCGACGACGAGGACATCGCCGCCGAGGTCAGCACGGTGAGCGGCATCAACCGGCTCGTGGGGCGCATCAACGTGCCGCTCGCGCTCGCGGCACGACTGGACGACGTCGTCGGCCAGTACGGCTTCGAGGACGACGCGACGGCCGTCGTACCGCCGGTCGTCGAGGCCGAATAGCTCGCTGACGTACTGACCGACACAGACCGAGGGGTAGTCATGGGTGCAGGCAGGTTCATCGCCGCTGGCATCGTCGCCGGAGCCGTGACGGCGTTCGCGCGGCGCAAGCTGGACGAGAAGGTCGCGGAGGGCCGCCTCGGCGGCGCCGCCACGTGGACGCGGACCAACCATCGCGGCGAACCGATCAGCCTGCTGGAGGGCCCGGCGGTCACCGCGGGTCTCGTGGCCGGCGCGGCGGTCGGGGGCGGCAACGCCCCCGGGGCGACGGCGTTCGCCACGGCCGCCGCGGGCGCCTTCGGCCTGGTGGACGACCTCGCCGAGGACACGTCCGTGCGCACCAAGGGCCTGCGGGGCCACCTCGGCGCCCTCCTGGAGGGCCGCCTGACGACCGGCGGGCTCAAGGTGCTCGGCATCTCCGGCTCCGCGCTGGTCGCCGCCGCCGTGGGTACGCGCCGCACGGGCGGCGCGTTCGGGCACCTGGTCGACGTCGGGCTCAACGGCGCGCTCATCGGGGGCACCGCGAACCTGATCAACCTGTTCGACCTGCGCCCCGGCCGGGCGCTCAAGGCAGGTGCCGCCGCGAGCCTCCCGTTCGTGCTGGGCGGCGCGGGCGCGACGGGCGCCGTGCTGGGCGCCGCGGCGGCCGCGGCCCCCGGCGACCTGGGGGAGAAGGACATGCTGGGCGACGGCGGCGCCAACGCGCTCGGCGCGCTCGTCGGCAGCCAGATCGCGTTCGGCACGTCCCGCGCGGTGCGGTGGACGGCGCTCGCCGGCGCGGTCGGGCTGATGCTGGCCTCGGAGAAGATCAGCTTCTCCAAGGTCATCGCGGGGAACGAGTGGCTGAACAAGGTCGACATGCTCGGTAGGCGGCCGGTCGAGCCGGCACCGGTGGCCGAGCCGGAGCCGGACACCAGCGGCGTGCGGTCGACCTCTGCCTCCGACCCCATGGGTTCCCCGGGCGCGTGAGCCGCGTCAGAACCCTGGCGAGCGCGGCGCTGCTCGTCACCGTCGTCACCCTCGCCAGCCGGATCGTCGGCTTCGGCCGCTGGCTCGGGCAGGGGGCCTGGCTCGGGTCCGACGGCGTCGGGACGGTCTTCAACTCCGCCAACCAGCTACCCAACGTGCTGTTCGAGGTGGCCGCGGGCGGTGCGCTCGCCGGCGCCGTCGTCCCGTTGCTCGCCGGGCCGCTGAGCCGGGCGGCGTTCACTGCCGACGGCACCGCCGCCTCGAAGGAGCAGGCGTCGAGGATCGCCTCGGCGCTGCTGGGCTGGACGCTGGTGGTGCTGGTGCCGCTGGCGGGGCTCATGGCGCTCCTGGCGCGCCCGATCATCGGCCTGACCGGGCTGAGCGACCCGGTGCACGTGGACGTCGCGACGGCCTTCCTGCGGGTGTTCGCCGTGCAGGTGCCGCTGTACGGCCTGGCCGTCGTGCTGGGCGGCATCCTGCAGGCCCACAAGCGGTTCTTCTGGCCGTCCTTCGCGCCGCTGGTCTCGAGCCTCGTCGTGATCGTTGTCTACGCGGTCTTCGGCGCGCTGGCGAACGGTGACCAGCAGCAGGTCGCCGAGCTGTCCGGCCGGGCGCTGGCGTGGCTGGCGTGGGGGACGACGGTCGGCGTCCTGTTCCTGGCGCTGCCGCTCGTCGTGCCCGTGTGGCGCACCGGGCTCCGGCTGCGGCCGACGCTGCGGTTCCCGTCGGGGGAGGGGCCACGGGCCGCGCGCCTCGCGTTCGCGGGGGTGGGCGCGCTGGTGGTCCAGCAGCTCTCCGTGTTCCTCACGCTGCGCGCGGCCAACGCGGCGGGCGGCGACGGCACGCTCTCGGTCTACCTGTACGCACAGCAGGTCTATCTCCTGCCGTACGCGGTGCTCGCGTTCCCCATCGCGACCAGCGCGTTCCCGCACTTCGCCGAGCATGCGTCGGCGGGCCGCCTCGACGAGCTGCGTTCGCTCGTGGCGCGGACCACCCGGAGCCTCCTGCTCGTGACGGCGGCCGGCGCCGCCGCGCTGATGGCAGCGGCGCCGTACGTCGAGCGGGTCTTCGACCTGATCGTGCGCGGCGACGCCCCCGGCATGGCGGCCGGGCTCGTCGCCCTGGCGCCGGGGCTCGTCGGCTTCGCGCTGATCCTGCACCTGTCGCGGGCGCTGTACGCCGTCGACCACGGGCGCGCCGCCGTGATCGCCACCGCGAGCGGATGGGGCGTGTCGGCGCTCGGCGCGGCCCTCGTGCCGGTGCTGTTCGCCGGGCGGTCGCCGTCACGAGGCTGCGCAACGCCGGCCTGCGCCGACGACGCGCTGCAGACCGACGTCATGGCGGTCCTGGGGGCCGTCGGCACCGCGGGGATGGTCGTGGCCGGTCTCGGCCTGCTCCTGGCCGTGCGCAGGCACCTGGGCCCGGGCGCGCTGAGCGGCGTCTGGCGGGCGCTGCTGGTGCTCGTGGCGGCAACGGGCGTCGGAGCCGCCGCCGGGTGGCTCGTGCCCGCCTGGCTCGGGTCGCGGGAGCCGTTCGGCTGGTTCGTGTCCGGGTCGCGGCACGAGGTGGAGTTCGACGGCGGCCGGTTCGCCGTCGAGCTGGGCCTCGGGCTGGCCGTCGGCCTGCTGGCCGCATGCGTCACGCTCGTGCTCGCGGTGCTGCTCGATCGCGACCTGCGCGCCGCCGTCCGGCTGCGGCTGGGTGAGGTGCGGGGGAAGTTCTCCCGGAAGTCCTGACACAGCGAGCGCGATAGGCCCGACAGGGGCAGACTCGATCGGAACCAAACCGACAGTCCCCGAGCAGATTCCCGAGCGATCCAGAGCGTGTGCTGGTTCTAACACCACGAGCACGCCGCACCTCGGATAGGGTGGAGTTCCGTGGTCGAACACCGAAGCAGTCTCCAGTCCCGTCAGCGGTCCGGCGCCTCCACGCCGACCAAGCACATCTTCGTCACCGGTGGTGTGGCGTCCTCTCTCGGCAAGGGTCTGACGGCGTCGTCACTCGGCCGACTTCTTCGCTCGCGTGGCCTCAGCGTCACCATGCAGAAGCTGGATCCCTACCTCAACGTGGATCCCGGCACGATGAACCCGTTCCAGCACGGCGAGGTCTTCGTCACCGAGGACGGTGCCGAGACCGACCTGGACATCGGCCACTACGAGCGGTTCCTCGACATCGAGCTGCCCGCCTCGTCCAACGTGACCACCGGTCAGGTGTACTCGCGCGTCATCGCGAAGGAGCGTCGCGGCGAGTACCTCGGCGACACCGTGCAGGTCATCCCGCACATCACCGACGAGATCAAGCTCCGCATGCGCGAGCAGGCCTCCGACGACGTCGACGTGATCATCACCGAGATCGGCGGAACGGTCGGCGACATCGAGTCGCAGCCGTTCCTCGAGTCCGCGCGCCAGGTGCGGCACGAGCTCGGCCGCGACAACGTGTTCTTCCTGCACGTGTCGCTGGTGCCGTACATCGGCCCGTCCGGCGAGCTGAAGACCAAGCCGACGCAGCACTCCGTCGCCGCGCTGCGCACCGTCGGCATCCAGCCCGACGCGATCGTGCTGCGCTCCGACCGCCCGGTGCCGCAGGGCATCAAGAACAAGATCGCGCTCATGTGCGACGTGGACACCGAGGCAGTGATCAACTGCGCCGACGCCCCGTCGATCTACGACATCCCGCGCGTCATCCACGCCGAGGGCCTGGACGCGTACGTGGTGCGCCGCCTCGGCATGCCCTTCCACGACGTCGACTGGGACGGCTGGAGCCGGCTCCTGGAGCGTGTGCACGAGCCCGAGCACAACGTCGAGGTCGCGCTGGTGGGCAAGTACATCGACCTGCCCGACGCGTACCTGTCCGTGACCGAGGCGCTGCGGGCCGGCGGCTTCGCGAACGACGCGAAGGTCGGCATCCGCTGGGTCGCGGCCGACGACTGCCAGACGCCCGAAGGCGCTCAGGCCTCCCTGGAGGGCGTCGACGCGATCCTGGTGCCCGGCGGCTTCGGCGTGCGCGGCATCGACGGCAAGGTGGGGGCCCTGCGCTGGGCGCGCGAGAACCTCGTGCCGACCCTCGGCATCTGCCTCGGCCTGCAGTCGATGGTCATCGAGTACGCGCGCAACGTGCTGGGCTGGGCGGACGCGTCGTCGACCGAGTTCCACCCCACGAGCAGCCACCCCGTAGTCGCCACCATGGCCGAGCAGAAGGCGATCGTGGAGGGCGAGGGCGACATGGGCGGCACCATGCGCCTCGGCGCCTACCAGGCGCAGCTCACCGCCGGCTCGGTCGTGGCCAAGGCCTACGGCAGCGAGAAGGTGTCCGAGCGGCACCGTCACCGCTACGAGGTGAACAACGCCTACCGCGCCGAGCTGGAGGAGGCGGGCCTGCTGATCTCCGGCACGTCGCCCGACTCGTCGCTCGTCGAGTTCGTCGAGCTCCAGGCCGACCTGCACCCGTACTACGTGTCCACGCAGGCGCACCCCGAGTTCAAGTCGCGTCCCACCCGCGCGCACCCGCTGTTCTCGGGCCTGATCGCGGCCGCGCTCGAGAAGCAGGCCGCGGGAGCATGAGCGGCGACGAGGTCACCGACGTCATCGACCCGCGCCCGGCGCGCCGGCTGGACGTCCCGTTCCAGGGTTTCGTGGTCGACATGGTCTCGGACGAGGTCGACCTGGGCGAGGCCGGCGGGATCGTCCGCAGGGAGTACGTGGACCACCCGGGCGCGGTGGTCGTGGTGGCGCTGAACGACGACGGCGAAGTCCTGCTCCTGCGCCAGTACCGGCATCCCGTCGGCGCGTTCCTCTGGGAGGCGCCCGCCGGACTGCTCGACCTGGACGGCGAGGACCCGCACGTCGCGGCGGCCCGCGAGCTGGCCGAGGAGGCGGACATGTCCGCCGCGACCTGGGACGTGCTGCTCGACCTGCTGCCCACACCGGGTGGCAGCAACGAGGCGGTGCGCGTCTACCTGGCCCGCGACCTCACGCCGGTGCCCGACGACGAGCTGCACACCCGGGAGGCCGAGGAGGCCGACATGGTCGTCGTCCCCGTGCCGCTGGAGGAGGCCGCCGCGCTGGCGCTCGCGGGCAAGCTGCACAACGCGGCGACGATCGCGGGGGTCCTCGCCGCGGCGATCGGACGGGCCTCGGACTGGGAGACGCTGCGCCCGGTGGACAGCCCGTGGGAGTACCGCAAGAACTGACGACCGGGTGGTTCGGCCCGCCCTGGGCGCCGAGCTCGGTCGGTTGCGCCCCTCGGCTCCGTGACTTCGGTCGGTTGCCCTGAGATCGGTCAATCAAACGACCGATCTCAGGG
>NZ_JBHXBG010000088.1:0-23570 GCF_042726755.1 Promicromonospora sp. NPDC060271
CCTTCTGGGTGGCGCCCCGTACGAGCTGGCGCGTGTGGGTGGGGTCGCCAGCGGCAGCGGGGTATATGCCCCTTTGGTTGTGTCCCCCCACACCTAGGTGGGGGCCCAGTCGGCCCCCGCGCTTCTCGAGCAGCGCGGTAGGTTCCGGCCTCGCCGGCGACGTCCCGCCCTTGGCCACGTCAGCCCGCGTGAACGGTCTTCAGGGCGTCGCGGTACGTGCGGCCCTTGTAGGTGCCGCACGTCGGGCACGCCGTGTGCGGCAGCTTGTTGCCCTGGCACTGCGGGCAGGTGGTGAGGGTCGCTGCGGTGGTCTTCCACTGCGAGCGACGCGCACGGGTGTTGCTGCGCGACATCTTGCGCTTCGGAACAGCCACGGCTAGCTCTCTTTCGTCTCGTCCGACACGCTCGTAGATTCGAGCATGCTCTGAAGCGCCGACCACCGAGGGTCGACTACGTCATGGTGATGACCGGGGTCGTCAGCCAGGCGCGCTCCGCACTCGGAGCACAGGCCCGGGCAGTCCTCCCGGCACAGCGGTTGAAATGGTAGTGCAGTCACCACCGAATCCCGAAGCGCAGGCTCCAGGTCGGCGTTGTCGTCGTCGTCGAGGACCGACTCCTCGTCCTCCACGTCGACGTCCCCCGCCTTGGCCGACGCCGCGGCCCGCTCGGGGTACGCGAACAGCTCGGTGACATCGACCGTGAGATCACGAGTGATGTCGTCGAGGCAGCGGCTGCACTCACCCTTTGCCGTGCCGCGGACCGTGCCGGAGACCAGCACGCCTTCCATCACGGACTCGAACCGAAGATCCAGCTCGAGGTCGGAGCCTTCCGGGATACCGATCACAGCGGTGCCGAGATCCGACGGCGCCTGCACGGTCGCGCTGTGCGTACGCATGGATCCGGCACGCCGAGACAGCTCGTGCATGTCGAGCACGAGCGGCGAGTTCGGTTCGCGGGAAATAACAGACTCCAGGAAAGGCAGTGTCCGTCAGGACGGTGAAGGGGGGTGGACCCGGCGCAAGCGATCACGCCACGGGCCAAAAACCAATCCTACGACATCGAACGGGACTCACGCGCGCCCGTGCGGGGTGACAGCCCTCACGGGCTGGGCCGCGGGACGCCCCGGCTCGTGCCCGCAGGGCGTCCGGCTACCGGCCCAGGGCCGTCCGCAGCGCCTCGACGACACCCGCCGGCACCAGGTCGTCGACCGGTCCCCCGTGCCGCACGATGTCCTTCACCAGCGACGACGCGACGTGCGCGTACCGCTGGTCGCCCGGCAGGAAGATCGTCTCGACGCCTGACAGGTGCCGGTTCATGAGCGCCATCGGCTGCTCCGCGTCGAAGTCGCCGCCCCCACGCAGTCCCTTCACGACGGCGACCGCGCCGATCTCCCGGCAGAAGTCCACCAGCAGCCCCGGCACGACGTCGACCCGCACCCGCGACATCGCGGGCTCCGTCCGCGCGAGGCCGCGCACCGCCGCGCGCACGAGCTCGGCGCGCGTCTCCAGGTCCAGCAGGCCGGACTTGCCGGGGTTCTTCGCGATGCCGACCACCACGTCGTCGAACAGGGTGGCGGCGCGGCGCACGACGTCCAGGTGGCCGAGGGTGATGGGGTCGAACGACCCGGGACAGACGACGGTGGTCACGCGCCCACGCTATCCGACGGTCCTGCGTCCGAGGACTCGACGTCCGAGGGCTCCACGTAGTAGACCGCCGTGTCGCCGTAGTCCTTGCGGGCGAAGGCGGCGAGGCCGTCGGGCCAGGCGGGCTCGGGCGTACGGATCGAGCGCTCGACGACGAGCACCGCGCCGTCGGCCAGGACGCCAGGGGTCGCCAGGTGTGTCAGCACGGTGGCGAGCGCATCCGCGTCGAGGTCGTACGGCGGGTCGAGGAAGACCAGGTCCAGAGCCGCCGTCGTGCCCGGAGCAGCAGGGCGCGGACCGGCACCGGCCAGCGACGCCGCGAACCGCTCGGCGGTCTCCGTGACGACGCGCACCGTGGTCAGGCCCAGCGCCGCCACGTTCCTGCGCGCGACGTCGGCCGCGGGGCGCGCGCTGTCCACCAGGGTGACGGACTCGGCGCCGCGGCTGGCCGCCTCCAGCCCGAGCGCACCCGAGCCGGCGTAGAGGTCGAGCACGCGGGCGCCGTCGAGCACGCCGAGGTGCTCCAGCCGGGAGAAGATCGCCTCGCGGACGCGGTCGCTGGTAGGCCGGGTGCCCTTCCCTGGCACGGCGATGCTGCGTCCGCCGAGCACCCCGGCCACAATCCTGGTCACCCGCCGACCCTAACCCGCCCATAGTCCGTTGAGTGCTGGGTATTTGCGCCGAAACGACCCGCAACAGCGCAAATAGCCAGCACTCAACGGGCTGGCGGGGTGGGGACGGTCAGGACCAGGGGGTGTCGATGTGCGCCAGCAGCGGGAGGTGGTCGCTTTGGGTTCGGGGCAGGGTGCGGGTCTCCGTCACCGTGGCACCGCGGGCCAGGACGTGGTCGATCTGGGCGACCGGGAAGGCCTCCGGGTAGGTGAAGTCGAAGCCGGTCGCCGGGGCGGTGACCAGGTTCGTCAGGGGCGCGATCGCGCTGTCCGCGAGCACGGCGTTCAGGTCTCCCGCGACGATCACCGTCTCGCTCTCCTCGGCGTCGACGGCGTCCGCCAGCGCGAGCGCGCTCGCGTTGCGCAGCTCCGTCTCGAACCCGCCGCTCCCGAACCGGACCGAGGGCAGGTGCGCGACGAACAGGGCGACAGCGTCCGCCTCCCGCTGGATCACCACGCGCAGGCACCGGTCCCACGAGGCGTCGATGCCCTCGGGCCGGATGTCGACGGGCGTGGCGCCCTCCAGCGGAAACCTGGACCAGACACCGACGGTGCCCTGCGTCTCGTGGTGCGGCAGCGCCTCGCCGAAAGCCGCCGTGTACTGCTCCGCAACCGTGTCGGAAACCTCGGTCAACGTCACGACGTCCGGCTCGGCGGCCAGGAGCACCTCCGCGGTCCCCGTCACATCGGAGTTGGTGTCGCTCGCGTTGTGCTGCACCACCGTCAGGTCGCCCGGCTCCGGGTCCACCGGACGCACCTGTGGCAGGAAGACCCAGATCCACGCGGCGAGCGGGAGCAGGACGGCGAGGATCGCGAGCGCCGAGCGCCGCAGCAGCGCGGCGAGGATCCCGAGCGGGACCGCGAGCCCGAGCCACGGCAGGAACGTCTGGACGAGGCTGCCAAGGTTTCCCCAGCGGTTCGGCACGACATCGTGGGCGACGAGCAGCACCGCGGCCACCAGGGAACCGAGCGCCAGCAGCCTCCCGCGCTGCCACGCGCTCTTTCCCGGCGGGCCGGTATGGATCGCATGCTTTGCGTCCGTCATCGGCGGGGACTCTATCGGCTGTGCGTTTCGGGCGTAAGGAGTAGGTCATTCCTTTCACCCGAGTTGTTTCACCCTGCTAAGGCCAGACACAGGCCTCGGGTTCACGCCCGTTCGAGGAACTCCTCCTGGTCCTCGTCGAGCTGCGCGCGGATCGCCTTCGCGAGCTCGGGGAACTCCGTCAGGTCGGGCGACGCGCGCACGACGTCCGTGGCCGCGGCGCGCGCCTCCTCGATGAGGCCGGCGTCCTTGACGACGCGCAGCAGCCGCAGGGAGCTGGTCCGGCCGGACTGCGCCGCGCCGAGCACGTCGCCCTCGCTGCGCAGCTCCAGGTCGAGGTTCGCGAGCTTGAAACCGTCGGTGGTCTGGGTCATCGCCTCCAGGCGGGCGAAGGCGGGCGTGCCGGGTTCCGCGTCGGACACCAGGAGGCACAGGCCGGGGTCGGTGCCACGCCCCACGCGCCCCCGGAGCTGGTGGAGCTGCGAGATGCCGAACCGGTCGGCGTCGAAGATCACCATCGCCGTGGCCTCGGGGACGTCGACACCCACCTCGACCACGGTGGTGGCGACCAGGACCGGAGCCTCGCCGGAGGCGAACCGGGCCATCACCGCCTCCTTCTCGTCGGGCGGCAGCTGTCCGTGCAGGGCGCCCACCTCGACGCCCGCGAGCTCGGGCCGTGCGCGCAGCTCCTCGACGACCTCGAGCACGGCGCGCAGCGGTGGCCGGTCGGCGCCGCCCCCGGCCTCGGGCCCGGAGGGGTCGAGGAACTCCGGCACATCGTCGAAGTCCTTGGCGGCCGGCTTGGTCTCCTCGTCCGGATGGATCCGCGCGCAGACGACGTAGGCACGGCGCCCGGCGTCGACCTCCTCGCGGACGCGAGCCCAGGTGCGGTCCGTCCAGCGGGTGTTGCCTGCCGGGACGGCGACGGTGGTGATGCCGGCGCGTCCTGCGGGCACCTCGGTGAGGGACGACGTCTCCAGGTCGCCGAAGACCGTCATGGCAACGGTGCGCGGGATGGGCGTTGCCGTCATGACCAGCAGGTGCGGCGAGACCCGCCCCTTGGCGCGCAGCGCGTCCCGCTGCTCGACGCCGAAGCGGTGCTGCTCGTCCACGACGACGAGACCGAGGTCGGCGAACTGCACGTGCTCCGACAGGAGCGCGTGCGTGCCCACCACGATGCCTGCCTCGCCGCTCGCGGCCTGGAGCAGGGCCTCCTTACGGGCCTTCGCGCCGAGCGAGCCGGTGAGCAGCGCCACCCGGGTGCTCGCCCCGGTGCGCTCCGCGCCGAAGAGCGTGCCGCCCTCTGCCAGCGGGCCGAGCAGGGCGCGCAGGGTCCTGGCATGCTGCGCGGCGAGCACCTCGGTGGGGGCGAGCAGCGCGGCCTGGCCGCCGGCGTCGACCACCTGCAGCATGGCGCGCAGGGCCACCACCGTCTTGCCGCTGCCCACCTCACCCTGGAGCAGCCGGTGCATCGGGCGCGGGCTGGCGAGCTCGCCGGCTATCTCGTCACCCACCTCGCGCTGGCCGTCGGTGAGCACGAACGGCAGCGAGGCGTCGAAGTCCGCGAGGAGACCGGGCGTCCCCGCGGGCAGCGGTGGCCGGGCGGTGGCGTCCTCGGCGGCGGTCCGTGCCCGGCGCTGTGCGAGCGCGGCCTGGAGCACGAACGCCTCCTCGAACCGCATCCGGTGCTGGGCGCGGTAGGCCTCCTCGAGCGTCGCCGGCCGGTGCAGGCTCCGCAGGGCCCCTGCCCGGGCGGGCAGGCCCCGGCGCTCCCGGATCTCGTCGGGCACGGGGTCGGGCACGTCGCCGTCGGCCAGGGTGTCGAGCACGACACGCAGGGCGCCCTGGATCTTCCAGCTCGGGATGCCCGCGGCCGCCGGGTAGATCGGGATGGGTTTGGTCGCGTGCTCGAGGAGCGCCTCGTCGCTGTCGAGGTCGGACTCCTCCCCCATCAGCGTGAAGTCCGGGTGGCTGAGCTGCCGCGCTCCCCTGTACAGGCCGACGGTTCCGGTGAACAGGCCCTTCGCTCCGGGGACGAGCCGCTTCTCGTGGTTGAAGAGCGAGCCGCGGTGCTTGCCGAAGAAGGTGAGCGACAGCCGGCTCTTCCCGTCCGTCACCACGACCTCCATGAGCGCGCCCGTGCGGTTGCGCATGGGTCGCACGGTCGCCTGCTCGACGCGGGCCAGGATGGTCACGTGCTCGCCCACCTCGAGCGCCGCGATGTCCGTCAGCGCGCCCGGGTCCGCGTACCGGCGCGGGTAGTGGCCGAGCAGGTCACCGACGGTCTGCAGCCCGAGCTTGCCCAGGGCGGTCGCCGTCCGCTTGTCGAAGGCCCGTTCCAGGCGCTCGTCCACGCGCTCGGTCATGCCTGTTCCTCCTCCATGCCCAGGCGGACGCCGTCGCCAGGACGACCCGTCGCCAGGACGACGAGCTCCGCCTCCGGCGCACGCTCCGTGAGCGCCGCGGCGAGCAGGTCGGGCAGGCCGTCCGGAGTGTCGGCGTCGAGCAGCGCCGTCACCACGACGGTCTCCGGTCCGGCCGCGGCGCGCAGGGCCTCGACGGCGGCGTCGCCGCGCACCGACGTGACGGTCAGCCCCGCGAACGCCCCGTCCACCGCCCCGCGCACGTCGGCGTCGGGCTCGTCGGGCAGGCCCAGCGGCAGGAGCGTCCCGAGCGCGGCCAGCGCCACGACGGCGTGCACGTCGGAGGGTGTCGGCACGACGACCACCTCGTCGACGTCGAGGTGCCGCCGCACGTCGGCAGGTCCGTCCGGCACCCCGAGGAGCAGCACGCGCCGGGCTCCGGTCGATGCGGCGACGCGGCCGACGTCGTCGGCCGTCAGCGCCTCGACGGTGCTGCCGCCGAGCCCTCCCGTGAGCAGGACCACGGCGCCCGCGTGCGCGAGCGCCCCGGCGAGCGCGGGGGCCGACGTCGCCGCGACGACGCCCCACTCGTGCTGCGCCACGGCTTCGAGGTGCCGCACGTGCACCTGGGACAGGGAGCCCGTGCGCGACGCGGCCGCGGCGATGGCGAGCGCCCGGTCGAGGTGGTCGGTGTGGACGTGCGCCTGCCAGACGCCGGTTCCGGTGCCCGCGTCGCCGCCGACCACGACCACCGAGTCGCCCACCTCGCCCAGCGCTGCGCGCAGCTCGGCCGCCACGGTGTCGGCCGCGGCAGCCACCGGCCCGGTGAGCACGAACATGAGCTCGAGGGCGCCGGCGCCGGCCTCGGCGCCGTGCGGGAGCGCGCCGGGCTCCGTCCCGCCGGCCGTCGGCGTGCCGGGCGCGGGCGACGACGAGGTGGGTTCCAGCAGCTGGTCCAGGTTCACGGAGTCCATGCTGCCGTCCGCCTCTGACACTCCGGCGGCCCTCGCTCCGCCCGTCGCCCCAGCCGTGGCGACGACCAGCGCGTCGAGCACGAGGACCAGGCCGAGGGCTCCCGCGTCGAGCACGCCCGCCGCACGGAGGTGGTGGAGCTCGTCCCGGCTGGCGCGAGCGGCGGCGCGCGCGGCGTCCGCGGCGGCGGACACGACCTCCAGCGGCCCGGCGGCCCCCGCTTCCGAACCTTCAGCCAAGCGCGCGGCAGCCGCCGCGGCGTCGGCCGCCGTGAGGATCGTGCCCTCCTCGGGCTGTGCCACCGCGGACCTGGCGGACGTCGCCGCCCGGGTGAGCAGGTCCGCCGCACCACCGCCGCGCCGCGCCGCGACCGCCAGGCCCCGCAGCCACTCGCTGAGGATCACGCCGGAGTTGCCGTGGGCGCCCAGCAGGGCTGCCCTGGCGAGCGTCGTCAACAGCTCGGCGCCGGTCGCCCCGGCGGGCTCGGCCGCGACCGCGAGATCCCCCTCGCGGAGGGTCAGGTAGAGGTTCGTGCCGGTGTCGGCGTCGGCGACGGGGAACACGTTCACCCGGTCGATCGCGGCGCGCTCCCGCCGCAGCGCCGCCGTCGCGCCGCGGGTCCAGGCGCGCACCAGCCCCGGGTCCTCGAGACGGACGCCGTCGGGGAACGCCCCCGGACCGGACTCGGCCGGCCGGCTGCTGCTGTCGACGTCGGTCACGCTCTGCCCTCCTGCACATGGCTGGACACATATGGCTGAACAACAGACCGGACGCCCGCCCGGACGGATCCCACCGTACCCAGCGGCCGGACCGCTCGCGTCCGGCCGTCCACAGGCCAGCTACCCTGCTCGGACCCGCTGCCGACGGTGTGACGCACCCCGCGGTGGTTACGGTTTGAGGGCCTGGCCCGGGATCGGGTACTCTGTGAAAGTTGCCTGGTCCGCTACGAGGCGTTGATCGCTCTGAAGCGTCCGGGCTCCCCCTTTTTCGACCATCCATCACGTCGTGCTGTCGTTTCCGCACAGGCGTGCACGACACTCAGGAGACACCGTGGCTGCCAACTGCGACGTCTGCGGCAAGGGCCCGGGCTTCGGGCACTCCGTTTCGCACTCCCACATCCGCACCAAGCGCCGCTGGAACCCGAACATCCAGCGTGTCCGCGCGATCGTGAGCGGGACTCCCAAGCGCGTCAACGTGTGCACCTCCTGCCTCAAGGCCGGCAAGGTCACGCGCAAGGTCTCGGCCTGACGCTGCCGCAGTCGGGTCGCTGACGCGGCCCGTCATGCTTGGACGAAGACGTTTGACGAAGACGCCTGTCGGGTTTGTACCTGGCGGGCGTCTTCGGCGTTCCCGTAGCCTTCGATCGGACCCGGAGAAGTGGTTGCGCCTCGCACCCACAGGGTGAAAAGGTGAAGTCATGATGGCACCTGAAGACGTGACCATCCGCCCAGCAACGACGGCCGACGCCGAAGCCATCGCTCGTGTCGACATCGCCTCCTGGCGTGGTGCTTACTCAGAGATCCTGTCCGACTCGTACCTGTCCTCGCTCGACGTGAGCGAGCGCGCCGGGCGGTGGAACGCCGCGGTGGCCGCGCGCGACGTCACAGTGCTCGTCGCGGAGGACGAGAGCGGCACCGTAGGTTTCACGAGCGTCGGCCCGTCCCGGGACGAGGACGCCGAACCGGGCGACCTCGAGATCTACGCCATCTACCTGCATCCCCGCGCCTGGGGTACCGGTGTGGCCCGTGACCTGATGCGCACGGTGCTCGACGGGCTCACCCCCGGCACCGTCGTGTCGCTCTGGATCCTCGAGGGCAACGAGCGCGCGCAGCACTTCTACCGGCGGCACGGGTTCCAGCACGACGGGACCGAGCGCATCGACGACATCGGCGGCCGGCCGCTCACGCAGCTCCGTTTCCGCAAGCGCTGACCCGGCGGCACCGGTCAGGACCGGAAGTGGTCCCAGCCGGGGCCGACGTCGAGCACCTCGCCACCGATCGTGACGGCCGGCGCGGCCTGGCCACCGTCCTGCGCCTGGCCATCGTCCTGCGCCACGCCGACGGCGTGCACCTGGCCGACGGCGGTCCAGCCCGCCGGAAGCCGGGTACCGGCGGGGAACGTGGCGAGCAGCCCGTGATCCTCTCCACCCGCCCAGATCCACCTGCCGACCAGGCCGTCGATGTCGGCGTTCCCCGGCCCCCAGCCGGGGTCGCCGAGGCCGGTGGCCGCCGCCACCGCACGCGCGGCGGAACGCAGCACCTCCCGGTCCTTCGCGAACGCCCCGGCATCGAGGTCGATCCGCACACCGCTCGCCCGCGCTAGCCGCCCGGCGTCGCGCAGCAGCCCGTCGGACATGTCGAGCATCGCGGTGGCGCCCGCCTGACCCGCCAGGACGCCCGCCTCCAGCGGCGGGTCCGGCCGGAGGTACGCGGCGACGAGCCGTTCCCACTCGTCCTCGAGGAGCACGCCGTCGGTGACCTCGAGCGGCGCCGCGGACAGCGGCACGCGGACCAGGCCCGCCTCCAGGAGCGCCAGCCCGGCGGCCGACCAGCCGCGCACCCCGGCATGCGCGACGACGTCGCCAGGCCGGGCGCCCGACCGCAGCACCGGCGAACGCCCCTCCAGGTCACCGTGCACGGTGACGCTCACGATCAGGCAGGGACCACCGGACAGGTCCCCGCCGACGGCGCCCGCACCCGTCGAGGCGCAGCCGTCGGCCAGCCCCCTGGCGAAGCCCGTCACCCAGTCCAGCTCGGTGTCACCCGGCACGACGAGGGACGTGACCAGCCCGGTGGGTCGCGCACCCATAGCGGCGATGTCGGCGAGGTTCTGCGCGGCGGCCCGCCGTCCGACGTCGTACCCGGTGGACCAGCGGGCGCGGAAGTGGCGGTCCTCGACCAGCACGTCCGTCGAGACGACGAACCGGCCGTCGGCGGCAGCGAGCACGGCGGCGTCGTCGCCGGGGCCGAGCAGCGTGGCACTCCCCCGGGGCAGCAGGGGCAGGATGCGTTCGAGGATCTGCTCCTCGGAGAGGTCACGGACGCGGGTCACCGGTAGACCCTAAAGCCCAGCACGGGCCGGAGGCCGCATACCGGCTGGTGCGCGAGCCGCACACCGGCAGCAAACGGGCATCGGGGACGGGCACCATCCGGTACGGGTAACGTATCTCCGTGCTTCCCGCCCGATTCGTGTTCGCAACGACCGCCGCCGTTCTCGCCGTCGTGGCGCTCGGCGGCTGTGCTCGGACGATCGGCGTGGAGGTCGCGCCGAACGCCGCAGACCCGAAGTGCGCCGAGGTCATGCTCGCCGTCCCGGACGAGCTCGGGCCGGACCTGCCGAAGGTGCAGACCAACTCCCAGGCCACCGCGGCATGGGGCGAACCGGGTGCCGCGGTCACCATGCGCTGCGGCGTGGACCAGGTCGGGCCCGCCGCGGACTGCCAGCACGTCGACTCGGGGGACGGGACCGCCGTCGACTGGATAGTCACCACCGACGACGCCGGCACCTGGTCGTTCGTCACCTACGGCCGGGAGCCAGCGGCCGAGGTGATCGTGCCGCCGGCGGTCACCGAGAACCACTCGACGTCGTTCATCGCCGACCTCGCCGATGCCGTGACGCAGGTACCTGCCACGAAGGAGTGTCAGTGAGCCCGGTTGTATCAGTGCCAGCAGCAGGCCCCGCGCCGACGGACCACTCACCAACAGGGTCTGCACCGACGGACCACGGACCGACGGACCACGGACCGGTGCAGTCCCGCCGCGAGCGCCTGCGCGACGAGCTGCGGCGCGAGGTCCTCGCCGCCGCCCGCCACCAGCTCGCCGGACAGCACGGGCTGAGCAAGCTGACGATGGCCGCCGTCGCGAAGGAGGTCGGCGTCACGCCACCGGCGCTGTACCGGCACTTCGAGAACCGGCAGGACGTCATCGCGCAGCTCTGCGTGCTCATCGTCGAGGAGGTGCTCGAGCTGCTCGCCGTGGCGGTGGCCCGGCAGGAGCCCGGCGACATCGCCGCCGCCCTGGTCGCGTCGACCCGGACCTCGCTCGACTGGGCGGTACGCAACCCGGCGGAGTTCGACCTCGTCATCGGCTCGGGCATCCGTGCGGAGCTGACCGACAGCCACGCGCTCCAGCGCCGCATGGCCGAGATGGTCGGCGGCCACTACGTGCCGCTCTTCCGGGAGCTGGCCGCGGCCGGCATCCCGCGCCCGGCCCACGACGAGCTCGGCCCGGAGCTCGCCGAGCAGGTGCGCCGCTACCGCGATGCGGTGGGCGGCAACGACCTGCCGCTCGGCATCGCCCACCTCATGGTGACGAGCTGGCGCCAGGTCTACGGGCTGCAGTGCATGGCCGTCTACGGCCACCAGGAGTTCGCGTTCGGCGACCACATGGCGCTCCACGAGGACCTGGTCTCCTCGCTCCTGGTCCAGATGGGCCTGGATCCGCACCCGACCGTGCGCTGAGGCTCGCGCGCCCCGACGGGCGAACGCGGCTCAGCGCACCATCGAGTCCCGGCCGGCGTCCATCGTGTGCAGCGCGTCCGCGTTCGAGATGAGCTGGACGGTGCCGTGGTAGGAGATCTTCGGATCCTTCATCGCCGCGCCCACCAGATCGGCGAGCGCCGCGAGGTGCCGCACGTCGTGGGCGCAGATGCGGTGCACGTGCTGGGTGGCGGTGACCATCTGCAGGGCGAACACCGGGTACTTCCACAGCGGCTTCCAGAACTTGGTCTGCTGCCACACGCGCGCGACCGGCCAGGCCACGCCGGCGCAGGCCATGGCGACCGCGGCCTCCCACGGAACGCCGTCGGCCCCCACCAGGCGGAGCAGCAGGACGATCACCGCGACGATGAAGAAGGGGTAGGCCACCTGGTTCGCCCAGGCGCCGATGGGCTTCGGGCTCGCCACCCCGACCACCTCCACCCGCATGACGTTGCTCAGGGCGAAGGTGGTGAGCCCGATGGTGAGCGTCCCGTTCGCGACCCGCACGTCACGCGCGGCGTACTTGTAGCGCGGCTCGCCCCACACCTTGCCTCCTCGGACACCCTTTCCGGCCTGCCGACCGGGGGGTGACGACCGGTCGCGAGAGGCAGAGTACAGGCGTTCAGCGCAAGCCGGTGGACCGTTCGAGAGCGAGCTGGACGAGCTCGTCGATCAGCTCCGGATAGCTCAGGCCGGAGGCCGCCCACATGCGCGGATACATCGAGAACGGCGTGAAGCCCGGCATGGTGTTGATCTCGTTGACCAGCAGCCCGTCCTCGGGCGTCAGGAACATGTCCACGCGCGCCAGGCCTTCGGCGCCGATCGCCTCGAACGTCCGCACGGCGATCTCCTGGACCTCCCCCACGACGTCGTCCGGCAGGTCGGCCGGGCAGCTCAGCTCGACGGCCGCCTCGTCGAAGTACTTGGCCTCGTAGTCGTAGAAACCGTGCCTGGCCTCGTCGGTGACGACGATCTCGCCGGGCACGGACGCGCGCGGGCGCGCCCCGTCCCGGCCGCCCAGCACCGCGCACTCGATCTCCCGTCCGGTGATCGCCGCCTCGACCAGCACCTTGGGGTCGTGCTCGCGCGCCTCCTCGACGGCGGCGTCCAGGTCGTCCAGCGAGACCACCCGGGAGATGCCGAGCGACGACCCGGACCGCGCCGGCTTGACGAACAGCGGCAGTCCCAGGGTCTCGACGGTCTGGCGGACGACGTCGCGGCGGTCCGGCCAGTCGCCCGGCCTGATCACCGTGTACGGACCGATGGGCAGGCCGTGTCCAGCGAACACCAGCTTCATGAAGTGCTTGTCCATCCCGAGGGCGGACGCGAGGACGCCGGAGCCGACGTACCGGGTGTCGGCGAACTCGAGCAGGCCCTGGACGGTCCCGTCCTCGCCGTACGGACCGTGCAGCAGAGGGAAGACCACGTCGACGTCCGCGAGGGCCGACGGCACCTGGCCCGGCTCGAGAACCCGCAGCGCACGGTCGCCGACGGCCAGCGGGAGCACCACCTCGGCGGCCGCCGCCGGGACCTCTGGCACCTTGCCGTCGGTGATCGCCCAGCGTTCGGGCTCGTCGGCGGCGATGACCCACTGCCCGTCCGGGGTGATGCCGACGGGCACCACCTCGTACTTCGAGCGGTCGATGGCGCCCATCACACCACCGGCGGTCGCCGCGGAGATCCCGTGCTCGCCCGAGCGGCCTCCGAACAGGACGACGACGCGAGTCCTGCGGGCCGCGTCCGACGTCGGCACGTGGTCCGTTGAGCCCACGGCGGAGGCCGGCTCGGTGTGGTGCGACATCGCACTCAACCTACCGGGACCTGCCTGACCCGGCCCGTCCACGGCCGCCTACCGAGCCGCCCGCAGATCCTTGCGCAGGATCTTCCCTGACGCCGACTTCGGCACCGTCCCGATGAACTCCACGGCTCGCACCTTCTTGTACGGGGCCACGTGCTCGGCGACGAACGCGATGACCTCGCCCTCGGTCAGGGCCGCCCCGGGCGCCGTCACGACGAACGCCTTGGGGATCTCGCCCGCCTCGTCGTCAGGCACCCCGACCACCGCGGCGTCGGAGATGTCGGGGTGGGACAGCAGCAGCGCCTCCAGCTCGGCGGGCGGCACCTGGTAGCCCTTGTACTTGATGAGCTCCTTGAGCCGGTCGACCACCTGGAACACGCCGTCGGCGTCGACGGTGACGATGTCGCCCGTGTGCAGGAACCCGTCGGGCTCCAGCGTGTCCGCCGTCGCCCCGGGGTTGCCGAGGTAGCCGGCCATGACGTTCGGCCCGCGGCACAGCAGCTCGCCCGGGCCGGAGACGCCCTCGGCCGGCTGCTCGATCTCCTCGCCCGTCGCCGGGTCGACGATCTTCGCCTCCATGCCTGCCACGAGCAGCCCCACCGACCCGGCGGAGATGTCGCGGCGGTCGAACGGGATGACGTGCGAGACCGGCGACATCTCCGTCATGCCGTAGCCCTGCAGCACCCGCACGTCGGCGCCGAGCCGGGCCACCACCGCCGCCGCGAGCTTCTCGTCGAACGGCGCCGCACCGGACAGCACGGCCCGCACGCTCGACACGTCGTACGAGTCCACCAGCGGGTGCTTGGCCAGGGCCAGCGCGATCGGCGGCGCAACGAACAGGAAGGTCGCCCGGTGGTCCTGGATCACCCCGAGGTACTGCGCCAGGTCGAACCGGGGCAGCGTGACGAGCCGCGCGCGGGTGCGCAGCGCGACGTTGAGCAGCACGGTCATGCCGTAGATGTGGAAGAACGGCAGGACGCACGGCACGACGTCGTCGCGCTCCACCCCGATCGCGAAGCACTGCGCCACGTTCGCCACCAGGTTGGTGTGCGTCAGCATGACGCCCTTGGGGTGACCCGTCGTGCCCGACGAGTACGGCAGCACCGCGAGGTGCGTCGCCGGGTCGAACGAGACCTCGGGAGCCGGGTGCGGATCGGCCAGCAGGTCGGCCAGGGAGGCGTACTCGGGAGCCACCGCGGAGTCGCCGTCGAGCACGATGAGCTGTTCGTGCGCGAGGCCTGCGCCCTTTGCCCCCGCCTCGGCCGCCAGGAGCAACGCCGAGACCGTGATCACGAGCCGGGCGCCGGAGTCCAGGAGCTGCTTGGTGATGTCCGGGCCCGGCGACAGGGCGTTGACGGTGGTCACGGTCACGCCGGCACGGAGCAGGCCGTGGAAGACCGGCACGTAGGCGGGGACGTTCGGCGCGTGCAGCGCGACGACGTCGCCGACGCCGAAGCCGCGTGCCGCCACGGCGCCCGCGACGGCGTCGATCTGCGCGAGCAGGGAGCGGAACGACGTCTGGGCACCGCTGACGCCGTCGACCACCGCCACGCGGTCCAGCTCGTCCCCGGTGAGGTCACCGAACAGGTACTCGTGGACGCTGACGGACGGGATCGGCACGTCGGGCAGCATGCTCCGGACAACCATCGTCGGTCTCCTTCTTCTCAGGCACCGGACCGCCGTTGGCCCGTTGCACGAGCATTGTGCCGTCAGGAACGGAAGGCCGCGAGCAGCACCGGGACCAGCCGCCTCCACGACGGCGCCGCCGCATAGCTGGTGAGCGCCCGGCCCGTGTCCGTCACGCTCCGGGAGCTGCCGAACCACGGCGGCTTGGGAAAGAGCGAGAGCTCGCCGTGCAGCACGCTGCGCGGGAACGGGCGGAACGGCCCCGTCACGACGCTGCGCTCGGGCCCGGCGAGCAGGTGCCCGTTGTGCACGACGTCGATCCCGGAGCCGACGTCGGACACCGTGTGCCCGGGGAACGCGCCCCAGGTGGCGCCGGGCAGCAGGAAGCCCATGCCGGTCCACGCGTTGATCGCGATGGTGCCGTAGCGCAGGTCGGCGAGCGCGTCGTCGAACACCGCGCCTGCCGCCCTGCGGTCCTGGGGCCGCACCAGCACGTTGGCGCCCAGCGTCCCGTACAGGGAGTCGTTGGCGAAGCCGACGGCGGCCCGCAGGAACGCCGTGCCCTGCCCGGGAAGCTGCGTCCACGCGAGCGCCGGCGCGAAGTACTCGTCGGAGCAGGCCGGGTCGCCCGCGGAGATCTCCATCAGGAGGCTGCCGTCGAGGTGCTCGGCGTCGGGGTGCGCGTCGGCGGCCCGGGCGACCTTGGCGTCCGAGCCCGGGTACCAGGTGCCGCGCGCCGGTGACGTCGCGAGGGCGCGCCGCAGCTCGGCGAGGAACGCGTCCTTCTGCGGCCAGTCCGCCGACAGCACGACCACCTGCCCCGCCACGCAGTTGTGGCCGGCGTTGTGCAGGCGCATGGTCGCCACGTGCTCGGCCTGGAACCGCAGGTCGGCGGCGCTCCACCGGCCGGGAACCACGATGACGGGCGCGACGCCGCCCAGCTCGCTCGTGATGGGCACCGTGAGCCTCGGGTCGTCCGCCGCCCGGCGCCGCTCGGCCTCCTCGCCGGTACCCCACACGATCGCGTCGTGCGTGACGGCGGAGCCGGTGATGTGCACCTTGTCGATCCCGCTGTGCCGCGTGAGATAGGCGCCGACGGCGGCGTCGCCGTTGACGATCCGGACCACTCCGGCCTCGATCAGGGGCGCGAGGGCCGCGCGGTACACGTCGAGCAGGCCCGCGAACGTCGGGTTGAGCTTCACGAGCGAGGCACGGCCGAGCGCGACGAGCTCGTAGAACGCGTCCAGCGGCGCGATCGACGAGACGTTGCCCGCGCCGAGCACGAGCCCGACGCCGCCGGACTCGCCCACCGCGGCTGCCCGCAGGCCCGCCTCGGCGCGCACCTGCCGCTCCGGCACGCCCGGCGGCATCCACACCTCGGCCTTGAACCCGTTGAACAGCACCCACTCCTTGGCGGTGCGCGGCAGCACCCGTACCGCGACGCGGCCGCCCGGGGCGGTCCCGACGGTGAGCCCGTCGAGCGGCGACCCGCCCGCCGCGAGCGCCTCGTAGGACCGCGCGTAGGCGGCCGCGCTCTCCAGCGCACCGTACGGGCCGGTCATCCACTCCTCGCCCAGGTAGGGGGCGGACGGCGCGATGCGCTTGGCCTCGGCGGCGGCAGTCACCCACTCCTCGGCGACGGCGGCGATCGACGCGTGCACCCTCCGGAACAGGGCGCCCCGGTCCGCGACGGGTAGCCGCGCCCATCGTTCGGCACCGGCCCTGAGCTCCTCGACCGCCTTGTCGAGCTCGCGCTCCGTGGTGGCTCGCGTGTCCGTCACGCTCATCAGCTGTCTCCTTCGACCGCGCTGCGTCCGACCCGAGATCCGACCGTGGATCCGACCGTACGGGGGCCGCACTCATTGACCCGCCCTGCAATAGCCTAAGGGGGGTCGGCGACCTCGGGCGAGACCCTGACCTTTACATCTCGACCTCCTGTGCACAGTCTGGCCGCCGCGGTTAGGCTGCCTGGCATGTCGGACATGGCCGTCAGCAAGGCCACCGGTGGGGCCGTCAGCGGGCGTCACGACCTGCGTGATGCGCTCGACCCGCTGAGCGAGCAGATAGCCGACGAGATCCTGCATGCCGAGCCCGTCCACCCCGATACCCGCCTCCCGGCCGCCGTCGTCCAGCCCCTGGTCCGGGCCAATCTGGCGGAGATCCTCGCCGCGCTCGCCGGCGAGCCGTCGTCGCTCGAACCGGCGCGGAAGACCGGCCGCGTCACCGCTGCCGAAGGCGTTCCGCTGGACCTGCTGCAGCACGCCTACCGCCTGGCCGGCCTGCGCGTCTGGGAGGAGCTCGCCCGTCGGCTGCGGTCGCGGACCGACACCAGCGCGCTGCTCCGCGCCTCGTCGCGCGTCTGGTTCGCCATCGACCGCTCGTCCAACGTGGCGGTGCGGACCCACCTCGAGGCCAGCGCCGGCCTGAGCGAGAACATGGCCCGCACAGAGCTCCTGCGCGGCGTCCTCACCGGCGCGGTGCACGACCTCGAGACCGCCCGGCGCGCGCTCGGTCTCCCCGCCGACGTGATGCTCGTGGTCGCCGTCACGGCACCTGGCGTGCCGGTGGTCCCCGCCGCCGCCGTCGTGCCGCCCGCCCCGGACGGCGCCGCGGACGCGGCTAGACCGACCGTCCGCTGGCTCACGCACGAGGGCGCCCGGCTGACCCTCGTGGCCGCGCCCACGTCGGAGGACACGTACGGCGCCCTGGCAAGCCTCGCCGCACGGACCAGGACCGGCGCGAGCCGACCGTTCACCCGTCTGGCGGACGCGCCCGCCGCCCTCGTCGAGGCTCGCACGGCGGTGCGGTCGCTGCCCCTGGGCCGGGTGGGGCTCGCCCGCTACGGCGACCGTCCGCTGGACGCCCTGCTCGTGGCCGACGGCGAGCGCGCCGCCGAGCTCGCGACCGCGGTGCTGCGGGGCCTTCGGGACCGTGACCCGAGGGACGAGGAACTGTTGCTCGCCACCGTCGAGGCCTGGTTCGAGCACGGCGGGTCCGGCACCAGGGCCGCCGCCGCGCTGCACTGCCACCGGAACACGGTGCTGAACCGGCTCGCGCGGGTCGCCGACCTGACGGGTCGTGATGTCAACGACCCCCGGGCCGCGGCCGAGCTGTACGCGGCGGTGCGCGCCCTCCGCCTCCAGGGCGAGCCGCTCTGACCTCGGCGAAGCACCGTACACGCTCCAGCGGGTGATATTCGATGACGGTTCCAGCCCACGAATTCGCCCGAAAACGTTAGCCTCGGGACGTGACCTCTCTCCTGTCCGACGAGCTGCTCGCCACCCTGCGCGAGCGCGCCTCCGACTACGACCGAGACAACGCCTTCTTCGCCGAGGACCTGGCCGACCTGCAGGCCGCTGGCTACCTCGGCGCGATGGTGCCCACCGCGCTCGGCGGCTCCGGGCGGACGCTCCGCGAGACGGCTCGTGAACAGGCCAGGCTGTCCGCCCACGCGCCGGCGACGGCGCTGGCCGTGAACATGCACCACGTGTGGGTCGGCGTCGGCCGTTACCTGCACGAACGCGGCGACTCGTCGCTGGACTGGCTGCTGGCGGAGGCCGCGGAGGGAGAGATCTTCGGCTTCGGCTACTCGGAGCCCGGCAACGACCTGGTGCTGCTCGGCTCGCGCACGGAGGCGCGGCCCGACGGCGCGGGGGGCTACTCGTTCCACGGCCGCAAGATCTTCACGTCGAACTCCCCCGCCTGGACGCGGCTCGGTGTGCTGGGGCTCGAGTCGTCGAACGGCAGGCGCGGCGAGCCGCGGCTCGTGCATGCCTTCGTCACGCGTGACGGCGGCGGGTTCGAGATCCTCGACGACTGGGACACGATGGGCATGCGCGCCTCCCAGTCGCGGTCCACGCTGCTCGACGGCGCGCACGCGCCGGCGGAGCGGGTGCTGCGGCTGCTGCCGCCCGGGCCGTCGCTCGACCCGTACGTCCTGGGCATCTTCACGTCGTTCGAGGTGCTGCTCTCCTCGGTGTACGCGGGGATAGCGGACCGGGCACTGGAGCTCGCCGTCGAGGCGGCGGGGCGGCGCACGTCGATGAAGACCGGCAAGACGTACGCCCAGGACCCCGACGTACGCCGCCGGATCGCCGACATGGCCCTGGCGCAGGACAGCGTCTGGCTCCAGATCGACGGGATCACCCGCGACCTCGACGCCTCGGCTTCGGACAGCACGCTGGACCGGGGCGCCGGCTGGTTCCGGGCGACCGCCGGGCTGAAGGTGCGCGTCACCGAGACGGCGCGCGAGGTCGTGGACCAGGCGATCCGGGTCTCGGGCGGCTCGACGTACTTCAACGGCTCGGAGCTGGGCCGCCTCTACCGCGACGTCCTGGCAGGCGTCTTCCACCCGTCCAGCGACGACTCGGCCCACGCGACGGTAGCCCAGTCCCTCCTGGGCCCCCTGGACTGACCACCGCGCGAAGTAGAGCGTGCGTCCGGACACCCGCTCTACTTCGGCGTCGTCGTGGGCGCGAGGTAGAGCGGGTGTCCGGGATCGGGTCGGGGCGGGTCAGGGGGCGCGGAGGGCTGCGTCCAGGTCTGACCAGAGGTCTTCCACGTCCTCGATGCCTACCGACAGGCGCAGCAGGTCCTCCGGGACGGTGTGCGCCTCGGTGCCCCAGCGGCGGCGGCGCTCCAGCATCGACTCGACCCCGCCGAGCGACGTCGCGGGGAGCCACAGGCGCACGGCGTCGACGACGGCGTCGGCCCGGCCGACCGGGTCAGCGGTCCCCGCCCGTGCCTTCGGCCGGACGCCGATGATCGCGCCGAACCCGTTCATCTGGGCCTTGGCCCGCTCGTGCCCGGGGTCGCCGGGCAGCGAGGGGTGCCGCACCTCTGCGACCTCTGGGTGCTCGGCGAGGCGCCGGGCGAGCTCGGCCGCGCTCGCCTGGGCGCGCTCGAACCGGAGCGCCAGCGTGCGCAGGCCGCGCAGCGCCAGCCACACCTCGAACGGTCCGGCGATCGCGCCGTGCAGCGTGCGATGCTCCCGCAGGATCGCGGCGAGCCCGGCGTCGCGCGTCACGAGCGCACCCAGCACGACGTCGGAGTGGCCCGCGAGGTACTTGGTCACCGAGTGCAGCACCACGTCGGCGCCGTGCTCCAGCGGACGCTGGCCCAGCGGCGTCGCGAAGGTGTTGTCGACCACCGAGCGCACGCCCGCGGCGCGCGCCGCGCCGAGCACGGCGGGCAGGTCGGCGACCTCCAGCATGGGGTTGGTGGGCGACTCGACGAGCAGCAGGTCGGCCCCGTCGAGGGCGGCCACCACGGCGTCGGTATCGGCGATGTCGACGTACCGCAGGGTCACGCCGTGCCGCTCCGAGACCTGACGCGCGAGCACCATGCCGGCCTGGTAGGCGTGCCGCGGCAGCACGAGCGTGCCGCCGTCCGGCACCAGGGCGAAGACGGCAGCGACCGCCGCCATCCCGGACGAGAACACGAGCGCCTCGCCCGGCTCTCCCCCGCGGCACTCGAGGGCGGCCAGCGCCTCCTCGAACGGGTGCCAGGCGTCGTTGTCGCCGCGCGCGTACGACAGCTCGTCGGGCGTGACCACGCCGCGCGAGACGTACGTGGAGTTCATCGGGACGGACGGGTTGATGTGCCCGCCCTGGGCCCGGGCGGGACGCCCGGCGGAGACGACGATCGTCGCGGGCGCGAGCGCGGCCGGCTCGCTGTGCTCAGGGGTGGTGCTCATGGTCCGGAGAATACGACCGCCCTGCGGCCGGCGCCGGAGCCGTCCGCAGGGCGGCCCCGGTCGCGGTGAGCGCACATGTCAGACCGACAGGTCACCCGGGTGACTCACACGTCTGACACCTGCGCCCGCCGCTGCCGGACGACCAGCGACATGAGCGCGGCGCCCGCGCACAGCACGCCAGCGCCGTACCAGACGGCGTCGTACGAGCCGGTCAGGTCCCGCACCAGGCCGCCGGCGAACGCGACGACGCCCGCGCCGACCTGGTGCGAGGCGAGGACCCAGCCGAACACGATCGGCGCGTCCTCGCCGTAGAACTCGCGGCACAGGGCGAGGGTCGGCGGCACCGTCGCCACCCAGTCCAGCCCGTAGAACACGATGAAGAACACCATCGGCAGTTCCACGTGCGGCGCCATGAGCGACGGCAGGAAGAGCAGCGCGACGCCGCGCAGCGTGTAGTAGACGCCCAGCAGCACCCTCGGCGAGTAGCGGTCGGTCAGCCAGCCCGACCCGATGGTGCCGATCACGTCGACCACGCCGATGACCGCGAGCAGGCTGGCTGCGACCGTCATCGGCATGCCGTGGTCGTGCGCGCCGGGCACGAAGTGGGTGCGGACCAGCCCGTTCGTCGTCGCGCCGCAGATCGCGAACGCGCCGGCGAGCAGCCAGAACGGGCCGGTGCGGGCGGCGTCGAACAGGGCAGTGACCGCGCGCCTGGCGGCGCCGCGCGCGGGCGCGGGCTTCGGCACGTACTCGCCGCCGTAGGGTGCCAGCCCCAGGTCGGCCGGGTGGTCGCGCAGCAGGAACAGCACGAGCGGGATCGCCACGAGCGCGGCGATCGCCACCGTGACCGACGCGGGGCGCCAGCCCTGGTTCTCGACGATCCACGCGAGCAGCGGCAGGAACACGAGCTGGCCCGACGCCGTCGCCGCCGTCAGCACACCGCTGACCAGGCCGCGCCGGGCGACGAACCACCGCCCCGTCACGGTCGCGGTGAACGCCAGCGCCATGCTGCCGCTGCCCACCCCGACCAGGAGCCCCCAGCCGAGTACGAACTGCCACGGCTGGGACATCCACACGGTCGACAGCGCGCCCACCGTGATGACGACCAGCGCCGCCGTGACGACCGGGCGCATGCCGAACCGGTCCATGAGGGCCGCGGCGAACGGCGCCGTCAGCCCGTACAGGATGACCTGCAGGCCCACGCCGAAGCCGATGGTCGCGCGCGACCAGCCGAGCTCCGCGTTCAGCGGCTCGACGAACAGGCCGGGGGCCGCCGTGAACGCGGCGGCGCTCATGACGGTCACGAAGCTGACCGCCGCCACCCACCAGGCGGGATGGATCCGGGGCGTCCGAGGACGCGGGGCCGACGGCGGGGCCGACGCGCCACCGGCGTCGGGCACTGGGGTGCTGATCTGGGTCACGGGCCTCAGTCTGCTGGGGCGGGGCGACCCACGACAGTGACCAGAAGGTCACTGTCCAATAGGATCGGGCCATGACCGCACCGCACCGGGTCGCCGTGCTGATCGTCGACGGGTTCATCCCGTTCGAGCTCGGGATCGCGCACCGGATCTTCGGCATCGCCCGCGACAGCGAGCACCAGCCCCTCTACGAGGTGGTGACGTGCACAGCGGGCGCCCCCGGACCGGTGCAGTCCGACTCGGACGTGGTGGTACAGGTGGCGCACGGCCCCGAGGCGCTGGAGACGGCAGACACGGTGATCGTCCCCGCGTCACACGAGTTCGGGCCGGTGTACGACGAGGGCCGCCTCACGCCCGAGCTCGAGGACGCCTTCCGGCGCATCCGCCCGGGCACCCGGCTCATGTCGATCTGCATCGGCGCGTTCGCACTCGCCGCCGCCGGGATCCTCGACGGCCGCCCCGCCACGACGCACTGGAGCTCGGCCGAGCACTTCCAGAAGCTGTTTCCGCAGGTCAGGATGGACCCCGGCGTGCTGTACACGGACGACGGCGACGTGCTCACCGCGGCGGGCGTCGCGTCGGGGATCGACCTGTGCCTGCACGTGGTACGGCGCGACCACGGCGCAGCCGTCGCGCTCGACGTCGCCCGGCGCACCGTGGTTCCGCCGCACCGGGACGGCGGCCAGGCCCAGTACATCGCCCGGCCCGTGCCCGACGCCGGCGGCCCCGGCACCGCGGCGACCCGCGCCTGGGCGGCCGAGCGGCTGGCCGAACCCGTGACGCTGGCCGCCATGGCCCGGCACGCCGCGATGTCGGTGCGGACGTTCACCCGCCGGTTCCGCGAGGAGACCGGCGAGAGCCCCGGACAGTGGCTCCTCCGGCAGCGGGTCGAGCACGCGCGGACCCTGCTGGAGTCCACCGACCTGCCGGTCGAGCAGGTGGCGCGGCGGTGCGGCTTCGGCACCGCGCAGTCCTTGCGGGCCCACGTGCAGGCGGCCCTCGGCGTGACGCCGACGGCGTACCGCCGGACGTTCCAGGGGGCGGCCTGACCGATGCGGGATCGTTAGCGGCGCGAGCAGCCCGAGTCCCGCGGCCCGCCCGCAGGAGACGCCTGAGCCCATACAGTTGAAGGATGGGAAGAGCCGGAAACCGCGCGACCCTGGTGGCCGCCGCCGCGGCGCTGCTCCTGGCCGGCTGCACCAGCGGGCAGGCAGGGCCGGACGAGCCGCTGCCCGGCATCTCGAGCCCCGAGCCGGTCGTCTCCGAGCCGGCCGAGCCGACGCCGTCGGACACGAAGGCCACGGAGGACCCGGGGACGGGCGACGACGCACCCGAGCCGGGCGCGACCGCCACCGAGACGGCCGCCGGCCCGCCGTTCGCCGCCGACACCGAGCCGGACACCGCCGAGCCGACGGGCGAGGGCGAGACGTTCCTCTCCGTCACGAACATCCGCGTCGCCGGGCACGACCGCTACGACCGCGTGGTCTTCGACCTCGACGGCACGGGCAGCGGGCAGCCGGGCTGGCGCGTCGAGTACGTCGACGAGGCGACCGACGACGGCTCAGGGCTCCCCGTCCAGGTCGACGGCGACGCGATCCTGCGGGTGTCGCTCTCCGGCACGGCGAACCCGACGGACAGCGGCGTCGAGGAGTCCCCGAGCGACCGCATCGTCCCCGACGACACGGAGTCGGTGGACGAGATCGTGTACCGCTACTGGTTCGAGGGGTACACGACGGCGTTCCTCGGGATCGACGAGGGCGAGCGGCCGTTCCGGGTCTTCCTCCTGGAGAACCCGACCCGCGTGGTGGTAGACGTCCAGCACTGAGGTCCCCCCTGCGACGTGTCAGAAGCTCAGGTCACTGGAG
>NZ_JBHXBG010000089.1:0-23450 GCF_042726755.1 Promicromonospora sp. NPDC060271
GGGTCGACGTCGGCATGGCGCGGATCGGGCTGGCCGCCAGCGACCCCGACGGCCTCGTCGCCACCCCGGTGGAGACGGTGCCGCGGGTCCTGGCGCCTGGTGGCAGAGACGGCAGTGGCAAGGGGGGCAGGAGCGCCCGGGGCACCACCGCCGACGTCGCCCGGATCGTCGCCGAGGCGGAGGAGCGTTTCGCCGCCGTCGTCTACGTGGGGCTGCCCAGGCACCTGTCCGGCAAGGAGGGCGCTGCGACGGCCGACGCGCGGGCCTTCGCGGCCCGCCTGGTCGTCGCCCTCGCGGCGGCCGGGGAGGGCGCGGAGGTCCGTCTCGTGGACGAGCGCATGACCACGGTCTCCGCGCACCAGGCCCTGACCGCGGCCGGTCGCAAAACCAAACGGCACAGGTCGGTGATCGATCAGGCCGCAGCCGTTATCATTCTGCAATCTGCACTCGACGCGGAGCGGGCGAAGGGGGAGCGCGCCGGCGAGCTCGTCGAGGCGCGGACCGTGCCAGACACGCACGAGTGACTGTGCACGACCACCCAGTCGCCCCCCAACGAAGGACAGTGAGTCTCCGGTGACGGATCTCTTCACGGCGCCCCCGCGTAACCAGGAAGACCCCGCGTTCCCCGAGCCCCGGTCGAGCAGAAGGGCACAGCGCCGCCGACGGCGGAGCCGCAACGGCCGTTCCGTCGTCGTGCTCCTGATCGCCCTCGTCCTCGTCGGCGGGGCCGGCTACGCCGTCTGGCTGAACCTCGAGTCCCTGACCGGCCTGTCGAACCCGCTCGCGTCCAAGGACTTCCCCGGACCGGGCGGCGACCAGGTCGACGTCGAGATCCCCGAGGGTGCCACCGGCACCGCCATGGGCGAGGCGCTCTACGACGCCGGTGTCGTGGCGAGCGTCTCCGCGTTCACCGCCGCGTTCGAGGCGAACCCGGACTCCGTGCTGATCCGTCCGGGCACCCACACCATGCTCGAGGAGATGCCCGCGAGCGACGCGGTGGCGCTGCTCGTCAAGAACGACACGGTCGACCTGCAGCTCACGATCCCGGAGGGCTACACGGCCGACCAGATCGTGGCGCGCGCCGTGCAGGTCAGCGGGCTGCCGGCCGAGGACTTCCAGGCAGCGCTGGAGGACCCGGCGGAGATCGGGCTGCCCGACCAGGCCGACGGCAAGGTCGAGGGCTGGCTGTACCCGGACACCTACACGCTGGAGCCCGACGCCACGGCCGCCGGGCTGCTCTCGGAGATGGTCGAGCGCACCAAGGGCGTGCTGGAGGAGAAGGGCGTCTCCTCCAAGCAGTGGCAGGCGGTGCTGACGAAGGCGTCGCTCGTCGAGCGCGAGGGCCTGCACAGTGACGACAAGCCCAAGATCGCGCGCGCCATCGAGAACCGGCTGGACGACGACATGCGGCTCGAGATCGACGCATCGCTCGCGTACGGCGCGGGGAAGCCGGGCACCGAGCTGACGCGGGCCGACCGCGACAACACGGAGAACCCGTACAACACCTATCGGCACTCAGGCCTGCCGCCGGGCCCGATCGCCAGCCCCGGCGAGGTGTCCATCGACGCGGTCCTCAACCCAACGCCCGGGGACTGGAAGTTCTGGGTGACGGTCAACCTCGACACCGGTGAGACGAAGTTCGCCGAGGACTTCGAGGCGCATCAGCGGAACGTCCAGGAGCTGCGTGAGTGGGAGGCCGCGAACGGGTGAATTCCCTGGTCGTGGGCGTTCTTCGCGCCCTGGGCCGGGACGTGGGGAGTTGGCCGGGGACGTGCCGATGAGGGTAGCGTTCGCGGCACCCGGGCTGTGATGCGATCGTGACATGCGATCGCGACGTCGCGCCCGGGCGTGACCAGTCGTAGAGCCGGCACCGAGCCGGTACCGCGCCGGCACCGAGCAGGCATGGATCGAGCAGGCATCAAGCAGCATGGATCAACCGAGATCCAGGCGGCGCAGAGGACGGAGCGAGCGTGACCGAGGCCCTTCCCGGAGTGAGTTATCAGGGGCCACCGCGGCACGCCAGCGGCTCTCGCGGCCGACGAGGAGATCGGGACATGTCCGGAGGCAGGCGTGACGGTGGCACCCGGGGCGACCGGCGCGGCGGCAGGCGCGACAGGCGGCAGAAGCGGTCCAGGCGACCGCTGGTCGTCGCCGTGGTCGCCGTCCTGCTGGTCGTCGGGGCCCTCGGCGCGTGGACGGTGGTCAACGACGGCTATCTCTTCGGTATCCGAACCCCGCTGGCCGCCCCGGACTACGAGGGCACGGGCGGCGAGCCGATAGTGGTCGAGGTGCCCCAGGGCAACGGCTACACGATCGGCGCCCAGCTCGCGGAGCAGGACGTGGTCGCCAGCGCCGAGGCGTTCGTGCGGGCGTTCAACGCGAACCCGGACGCCGCGTCGATCCAGCCGGGCACCCGTGAGATGAAGCTGCGGATGAGCGCCGAGTCGGCCGTTGCGCTGCTGGCGCAGAACGACGTAGACCGGGCCGGCCTGACCGTCGTCGAGGGGAGCACGGTCGCGCAGATCGAGCAGACGATGATCGAGACGGGCTGGCCGGAGGCCGACGTCAAGGCGGCCGTCGCGGACCCAGGCGCCCTGGGGCTGCCGGCCGAGGCCGGGGGCAAGCTGGAGGGCTGGCTGGCGGCCAACACCTACGAGGTCAAGCCGGACAGCACGAGCGCGGCGGACGTGCTGAAGCAGATGGTCGCCCTGACGGTCGAGGAGCTCGAAGAGCTGCAGGTCCCGAAGGAGAGGTGGCGGGAGGTCATCATCACGGCGTCGATCGTCGAGCGCGAGGCGCCCGACGACTACCGGGGTGAGGTCGCCCGGGTCATCCAGAACCGCCTGGACACCAGCGAGGTGCTGGGGATGGACGCGATCGAGTCGTACTACTGGGGCAAGCCGGCGCACGAGCTGACCCGGGAGCAGCTCTCGAACACCACGGACGTCCCCTTCAACTCGCGACGGATGGACGGCCTGCCGCCGACCGCGATCGGTGCGCCGAGCCGGGCCTCCGTCGAAGCCGTGCTGGACCCGCCGGCGGGTGACTGGATCTACTACGTGACGGTGAACCTCGAGACGCAGGAGACCAAGTTCACGGCGAGCGCCGACGAGTTCCAGGTCTTCAAGGCGGAGTACCAGGCCTGGGCAGCGGAGAACGGGTACTGAGCATGAGCACCAGGACGACGCGCACGACCACGCGGCGGGCCGCCGTGCTCGGCCACCCCGTCGCGCACTCCCTGTCCCCGGTGCTGCACGGCGCGGCGTACCGGGCCCTGGGCCTGGACGGCTGGCAGTACGGCGTGCACGACGTCACGGAGGGGGCGCTGGAGGGCTTCCTGCGGGACGTCGACGCCGGCTGGGCGGGCCTGAGCCTGACCATGCCGCTCAAGCAGGTGGTGATCCCGCTCCTGGATCACGTGGACCCGCTCGCCGAGGCGGTGGGCGCCGTCAACACCGTGCTGTTCTCCGGGGGTGGGCTCTCCGCTGCGGGGGGCTCCGTGACCACCACGGGCACGAACACCGACGTGCACGGCATCGTCGCGGCGCTGCGCGAGAGCCTCGGCGCCCGCGGCGTCGCCGACGCGGTGATCCTCGGCGGCGGTGCGACAGCGGCGTCGGCCCTCGCGGCGGTGGCGGAGCTCGGCTGCGTCTCGCCGCGGGTCTTCGTGCGCTCCCTCGACCGGATCGGCCCGCTGCGCGCGGCCGTCGCGCGGATGGGGGTGAGCCCGTCGTTCGAGGTGTTCGACGAGCGTGCGACGACGTCGGCCCTGGCGGTCGCGGACGCCGTCGTCTCGACGACGCCGAAGTACGCCGCCGACCAGTGGGCGCCGCTGCTGACCGGGCTGCTGACCGACACGGGGGAGAAGCCCCGCGGGGTGCTCCTGGACGTTGTCTACGACCCCCGCCCCACGGCCCTGCAGACCGCCTGGGCCGCGCTGGGCGCCGACACCGTCGGCGGCGAGCGCATGCTCCTGCACCAGGCCGCAGAGCAGGTGCGCCTGATGACGGGCCGTCCGGCGCCGCTCGCCGCGATGGACGAAGCGCTCCGGGCGGCACTGGGCTGACGGCGGCGGGCCGACGGCCTGTGGACAGCGGGCGCGGCCTGCGTCACGCGCGTGAAACAATCGCATCATGCTGCGTTGGTTGACATCGGGTGAGTCGCACGGTCCTGCTCTCGTGGGGGTGATGGAGGGTCTGCCCGCCGGGGTGGAGCTCACGACGGAGGACATCCAGGGTGCGCTCGCGCGCCGCCGCCTCGGTTACGGCCGGGGCGCGCGCATGAAGTTCGAGCAGGACGAGGTACGGGTGCTCGGCGGGCTGCGCCACGGGATCACGCAGGGCGGTCCGCTCGCCATCGAGATCGCCAACACCGAGTGGCCCAAGTGGACCGACGTGATGTCCGCCGACCCGGTGCCGCCGGAGGCGCTCATGGTCGACGCCGGCACCGGCGACGAGCGCGAGGTGGCCCGCAACCGGCCGCTGACGCGCCCGCGCCCCGGCCATGCCGACCTGATCGGCATGCGCAAGTACGGCTTCGAGGACGCCCGGCCGGTGCTGGAGCGTGCCTCGGCCCGCGAGACCGCGGCCCGTGTGGCGCTCGGCGTCGCCGCCGCGAAGTTCCTCGAGCAGGCGCTCGGCATCCGCCTGGTCTCGCACGTCGTCGCCATCGGCGAGGCGAGCGTGCCCGACGACTCGGCGCTCCCGACCCCCGACGATCTCGCGGCGCTCGACGCCGACCCCGTGCGCTGCCTCGACGCCTCGTCCTCGAAGCTCATGGTCGAGGAGATCGACCTGGCCAAGAAGGACGGTGACACGCTCGGCGGCGTCGTCGAGGTGCTCGCCTACGGCGTGCCGTCCGGCCTGGGCACCTACGTGCAGGGCGACCGCCGGCTCGACGCGCGGCTCGCCGCCGCCCTGATGGGGATCCAGGCGATCAAGGGTGTCGAGGTCGGCGACGGCTTCCGCACCGCACGCCGCCGCGGCACCGCAGCCCACGACGAGATCGTGCGCGAGGGTGCGGCCGGGCGGATCCGCCGCACGACCAACCGCGCCGGCGGTATCGAGGGTGGCATGTCGAACGGTGAGGTCGTGCGCGTCCGTGCGGCGATGAAGCCCATCTCGACGGTGCCGCGCGCGCTGCCGACCGTTGACACCGCCACCGGCGAGCCCGTCACGGCGCACCACCAGCGGTCCGACGTGTGCGCGGTGCCGCCCGCCGCCGTCGTCGCCGAGGCGATGGTCGCGCTCACCCTCGCCGAGGCCGCGGTCGAGAAGTTCGGCGGGGACTCGGTGGCCGAGGTGCGCCGCAACATGGAGTCCTACCTCGCGGCCATCCCGGAGCTGCTGCAGTGAGCGACACCGTCCGAAACGGTCCCGTCGCCGTGATGATCGGCCCGCCCGGATCCGGCAAGTCGAAGGTCGGCCGCATCCTGGCGGCGGGCCTCGGCGTCACGGTCCGGGACACCGACGCCGACGTCGAGGAGATCGCGGGCAAGCCGGTCAGCGAGATCTTCGTGGACGACGGCGAGCCCCACTTCCGCGAGCTGGAGCGCGCCGCGGTGCTCGCCGCCCTCGCTGAGCACGACGGCGTCCTGTCCCTCGGCGGCGGCGCGGTCATGAACGCCGCCACCCAGGAGGCGCTCGAGAAGTACACGGCCGACGGCGGGCAGGTCGTCTTCCTCGACGTGCCGCTCGCGATCGCCGCCCAGCGGGTGGGCATGAACCAGGCCCGGCCGCTGCTGCTGGGCAACCCGCGCGCGCAGTGGCAGAAGCTGATGACCGAGCGGCGCCCCACGTACGAGCGGCTCGCGACCCTGACCGTCGTCTCGAGCGAGCGGCCCGGCGAGCAGGTGGCCGCCGAGATCCTCGAGGCACTGGGTCTCGAGGCCACGGCGGGCGAGCTGATCGACCCCAAGAAGAACGAGGAGAGCACCACGTGAGCACCACGAGCGCTCCGAGCGGGACGGCCCCCACGCGGGTCACCGTGCGGGGAGAGGCACCCTACGACGTCGTCATCGGCCGGCACCTGCTGGGCGAGCTGCCGTCGCTGGTCGGTGCGGCCCGCAAGGTGATGGTGATCCACCCGGCCGCGCTGTCCGCGACCGCCGACGCGATTGCGGAGGACCTGAAGGCCGGCGGGTACGAGGCGTTCGTGGCGGAGGTGCCTGACGCAGAGGAGGCCAAGACACCTCAGGTCGCCGCGTTCCTGTGGGGCCTGCTGGGCCAGCTCGACTTCACGCGGTCGGACGCGGTCGTCGGGGTCGGCGGCGGAGCCACCACCGACCTCGCGGGCTTCGTGGCCGCCACCTGGCTGCGGGGGATCCGCGTGGTGCACGTGCCGACCACGCTGCTCGCGATGGTCGACGCCGCGGTGGGCGGCAAGACGGGCATCAACACGTCCGAGGGCAAGAACCTCGTCGGTGCGTTCCACCCGCCGGCCGGTGTGCTGTGCGACCTGGCGGCCCTCGGCTCGCTCGACAAGTGGGACCTGGTCGCGGGCCTGGCCGAGGTCGTCAAGACCGGCTTCATCGCCGACCCGGTCATCCTGGAGCTGGTCGAGGCGCACGTCGACGAGCTGCGGAACTGGGCGGGCACCGAGGCCACCGACGAGACCTGGGCCGTCATCGCGGAGTTGGTCGAACGGTCGGTCCGGGTCAAGGCGCAGGTCGTCGGTGAGGACCTCAAGGAGGCGGGCCTGCGGGAGATCCTGAACTACGGGCACACCCTGGGGCACGCGATCGAGCTGGCCGAGCGGTACCAGTGGCGCCACGGCGCCGCCGTCAGCGTCGGCATGGTCTTCGCCGCCGAGCTCGCCCGCATGGCCGGCAAGCTCCCCGACGACGTCGCCGACCGGCACCGAGCCATCCTGTCCTCGCTCGGGCTTCCCGTGCACTACCGGGGCGACCGCTGGGACCAGCTCCTGGCCGCCATGCGGCGCGACAAGAAGACCCGCGGCGACCTGCTGCGGTTCGTGGTGCTGGACGACGTCGCCAAGCCGGTTCGCCTGGAAGGCCCCGACCCGACGCTGCTCGCCGCCGCCTACGCGGAGGTCTCGAAGGAGCCGCCGACCCAGGGCCCGGGCACCCCGGTCACGCTGACACTGGGCTGAGCTGCGGACCGCTATGGCAGCGGCGGGCGCCGAAGTCAGGCGTCGAACGTAGGCAGGCCGCCTTCGAAGCCGAGAGCATCCGTGCACTGTCCCCGGCTCGAACGAGGGCGGATGAACGGTGGGTGATCTTGCCCGATTTTCGCGCGAAGCGAGGCGCCGGAGGCCTAGCGTCCAGTCGCACAGGGGAAACCCGCGTGCGGTACGAGGCCGCGCGCCGACCCTGAAAGGGGCCCATCGTGCGTAAGGTCTACAACCTCCCGCCGGGCTGGCCGGCTCCGCCGTCGGACTGGACACCTGATCTGAGCTGGCAGCCCAATCCGCAATGGTCGATGCCCGCAGGCTGGCAGCTGTGGGTCGATGTACCGGACACGGCCCTGATCGGCGAGGGCGCCGTCGCCGTGGACGTGCCGGACGACGAGGCCCGCGAGCCGTCGCGGCGCCGGCTGCCGCTGATCGTCGCGGGGGTCGTGGCGGCAGCCGTCGCCTTCTTCCTGGGCATCGGCATCGGCGGGAGCGGAGGCGACCAGGCCGCCGTCGAAGCCACCGAGGTCGCTGAGTCCTCAGCCGCCGCAGCTGTAGCCGCCGTGGAGAGCGACCGAGCGGTGTTGCGGGCCGAGGCCGAGGCACTCGCGAAGGCTCAGGACGCGCTCGAGGCCGACGAGGCGAAGCTGGTATCGGATCGGAAGAAGCTCAGCACCCGGGCCAGCGACGTCGCACAGGCCGCGGAGAAGGTGGAGAACCGGGAGTCGGCAGTCAAGACCACCGAGGCAGAGCTGGACGAGCGGGAGGCCGAGGTCGCCGAGCGGGAAGCGGCAGCAGAGGCCGCGGAGGCTGCGGCGCTTGCGGGTGCCGGGACCGGCGGGTCGGCGGACGACGGCTCGGCTGATGTAGGTGGCACTACCTACTACGAGAACTGCGACGCTGCTCGGGCCGACGGAGCGGCACCGGTGTACGCCGGAGACCCGGGTTACGGCTCGCACCTGGACCGAGATGGTGACGGCGTGGGCTGCGAGTGAGCCGATGTCGGCGTCAGGCCCAGAGACCCCGCTCGATCAGGAGGTCCTTGAGCAGGTCCGCGCGGTCCGTCACCAGACCGTCGACGCCCAGATCGATCAGCTGCTCCATCTCGTCGCGGTCGTTGATGGTCCAGACGTGCACCTTCTTGCCGAGCGCGTGCGCCACCTCGAGCGACGCGGCGTCGACGACCGTGACGGACTTCTCGCGCACGGGGACCTGCAGCGCGTCGACGTCGCGCAGCGAGCGACGGGCCAGGGGGCGGGTGCGCAGGCGTACTCCGGTGAGGAAGGCCCTGATCTCGTTGCGTCCGGCGGACGTGGCCACCGGGCGGGACAGCTTGGCGAGCGTCGCCCGGCGGCGCGCGGCGGCGAAGGACGTGACGCACACGCGGTCCCAGGACGACGTCTTCTCGACGGCCCGGGCCACGGGGCCCACGCCGGAGGCGTGCTTGACGTCGATGTTCACGCGCAGCTCCGGCCAGCCGCCCAGGACGTCCTCGAGCAGCGGCACGGGCTCGACGCCGCCGATGCGGGCCTCTCTGACGTCGGACCACGGCAGCTCGGCGACGAGGCCGGTGCCGTCGGTGGTGCGGTCGAGGGACTCGTCGTGCAGTGCGACCGCTACGCCGTCGGCGGTGCCGTGCGCGTCGGTCTCCACGTACCGGAAGCCGAGGTCGACGGCGGCGCCGAACGCCGCGAGCGAGTTCTCCAGGCCCTCGGTGCCGACCGAGGCGTGTGCGAATCCGCGATGGGCGAGGGCTTGGAACGGCCCCTCGAAATAGGTCACTGGCTGTCCCTCGTGTCTCGGTGCTGAGTGGTCGTGCGGGTGGGTGGTCGTGCGTGGTCCTGCCGGTGGTCGTGCGTGCGGGCCTCAGGTCGCGTCCCGGGCACCGACGGCGGCGCCCACCCGGCTGTCCGTCCATTTCAACATGCCGTCGAGGTATGCCTCGCGCGGCCCGCTGGCCGACAGCGTCAGGTCGTGCACCGCGCCGGGTACGACGAGCTCCGTGACGTCGTGCCCGAGGGACGGCACGAGCGCGGCCATCTGCTCGACGTCGAGCACAGTGTCCTGCGCGTCGATCAGCGGGTTGTCGAGCGAGTCCGGGCCGGAGGAGTCGGACCGCGCCAGCAGCACCGGGCACGCGATCTCCAGCCCCGCGGCGACGCGCGCCTGACCGCGCCGGACCGCGACGAACCACCCGACCCGGCTGGGCAGCCCCTGGGGCCGCTTCAGCGTCGTGTCGAACTCCCAGCGCCCGCCGTTGGCGGCCAGGAGGTGCTCCGCGTACCGCGAGGGCCCGTCCTTGACGACGGCGGTGGCGGCGAGGCGGCCGACGGTGTCCAGCAGCCGCGTGCCGACGCCGCGCTGGAACTCGGACGCCCAGAGGTCGAGGAACGGGGAGTCGAGCACCAGCGCGTTGGGCCCGGCGTCGGCGCCCACGGCGTTGCGGTGCGCATGCGCCCACAGCGCCGCGGTGAGCCCGCCGGTGGAGTGGGCGTGCACCACGAGCGGCAGCCCCGGTTCCAGGGCGCGCACCGTCCGGGCGGCGGCCGAGATGTCGGTGGCCTGCTCGCGCAGGTCCATCACGAAGTGCGGGATCTGGTCGGGCTGCAGGGACCGCCCGGCCGCCCGCAGGTCGACGGCGTAGAACGCGTAGCCGGCGGCGGCGAAGGCGCGGGCCAGGTGCGCCTGGAAGAAGTAGTCGTTGTAGCCGTGCACGTGGACGACGGCGGCGTGCGGCGAAGGGGCGTCGTCCGGGTGCGGGTAGCGCACCAGCGTCGCGGGCCCGAGCGGGGCCTCCTGGAACGGTTCGCCGAGCAGGTGGTCGGTCCGCCAGTCGAGCACTACCGGCTGCGGGTCGGGCAGGGGCGGTACGGGCACGAGGGGATCGTAGCCCGGCTCGGTGCGTTGCTCTCATTCTCCGGGCCGTCTCGCCAGACTGTCTTCACGATGCCATCTCACCGGGCTCACCAGGCGCGATCGCACGACAGGTCCGACGGCGGCGGCGCCGCCACGGTCCACGACCACTCCTCGACGGACAGGTCTCGTCCGGCGACCGCGCACGCCGTCGCGAGCAGGCCGCTCGCGCTGGTGTCCCGGCGGACCACCCGCCGGTTGCCCGCGTCGCTACCGACCGCGAGCAGCCAGCCGGCCTCCGCGGTGAGCGACGGGCGGCCGACCTGGGTACTGAGCTCGCCGATGCGCTCGCCGGTCGTCACGGAGACCAGGAACGCCAGCGAGGAGTCGCCGGCCAGGACGGCGATCCCGGTGCCGGGCAGGACGGCTATCGAGCGCATCCCGAAGGGCACCGGGACGTCCGCCGCGGCCCGGACCGCGCTGCCGTCCGCCTCCAGCACGGCCACCCCGCCCGAACGAGCCACCACGAGCTCGTCCTTGCCGAAGCCGAGCACCGGTTCGGCCTTGGTGGTGCCGTTGTCGCCGAACTTGAGCAGCTGGACCTCGGACCGACCGGTGGCCGGGTCGACCACGGCGACCGTCGCGCCGGTACCGAAGGCCACGTGCCGCCCGTCGGGCGAGACCTCCGCCGACGTCCACGGACCACCGGAGAGCCGCGCCTCCTCGCGCACGCGTCCGGTCCGCGGGTCCAGGACGCGGACGGACCCGTCCGCGGCGGCGAGCACCAGCCGCCCGCCCGAGGTGATCCGGGCGCCGAGCACGTCCCGCAGCCCTGTCTCGTAGCGAACAGGAGGTGTGTAGATCTCCTCGAACTCGGGTCCGGTGAGCTCGTCCGCCGCGTCGGACAGCTCGCTGACCGACGCCGTCGCACGAGCCTCCCGCACCGTGCCGTCGGCCGCCTCGACCACCAGGGTCGTGCCGTCCTTCGTCACCACCGGCAGCCAGGTGTCCTCCGCCCCGTGCCGCTCGACGGCCGCGCCGATCCGGGCGGGGATCGGCGCTGGGACCTCGGCGCCGGCGTCCGGCGTGTCGTCGAGGTCGTACGTGACCGCGAGATTGACGGCGTCGCTGCCGGGCTCGTCACCGGCCGCGACGAGGAACCGCCCGCCGGGCGCGACCGCCTGCCGGTCGAGCGCGGCGACCTCGGTCTCCCGGATCTCCGTACGGGGAACCGGCAGGTTGGTGTCCCAGAGCGTCAGCACCCTGCCCTGCGCCGTCACCACCCGGTCCTCGTCCGCGAAGGCCGCGGCGTCGGCCGCAACGGCGCCCTGCAGCTCCCAGTAGTTCCCGGTCTCCGACGTCAGGTCGAACAGGTAGTTCCTCTGGTCCCGGACGACGAGGTACCGCGTGCCCGCCGGGGAGAGCACGACGGTCCGCACGTCGAGGGTCAGGGGCGCCCCGGTACCTGGCCGGGTGAACCGCTCCCCGTCCGACGTGCTCTCGACGGTCGTCAAGGTCGGGTGCACGCTCGCCGCCCAGTGACCGTGCGGGGACACCATCGCGGACGCGGCCAGGTCCGCGTCGTACGTGCTGTCCGGCAGGACCGAGCCGCGCCGTGTCACCTCGAGCCCGGGGAGCGAGCGGCGCTCCCAGCCGCCCTGGTCGCCCAGCCGGCTGTCCAGCGCGGACAGGACGACGAACTCGTCGTCCAGGTCCACCGAGTCGTACGTGTCGTCGAGCTCGTGCTCGAGGACGGCGGCATCGGCGCCGGCGTGCAGGTCCTGGACCACCAGCCGGCGCCCGTCGTCGTCCTCGATGATCGCAGCGAGCCACCGCCCCGCCGGTGAGACCGCGACATCGAGCGCGGAGGTGAACGTGGTCTCCGACGCGCCGTCCCGCAGCAGGTGCACGCTCCCGTCGGCACCCAGCGCCGCGACGGTGGTACCGGCACCGCTCGCGGTGAGCTCCGTGACCCAGCCGCCGACCGATCCCACCGGCTCAGGGGCTCCGGAGAGGTCCCAGCGCACGACGTCACCGCCCGCCGTCGCGACCAGCACCGCACCGGTGTCGACCGCCGACGCCATCGCGGCGACCTCGTCGTCGAGCACCACCTCCCGCGAGAGCAGCGAGGCCGCGTCGAGGACGGACAGCAGCGCGGCCTGCGTCCGGGCCGAAGGCTCGAGCCGATAGGCCTCGGCCGCGAGCAGCGCCGCACGGTCGGCATCGGTCGCCGACGCGGCGTGCGCGGCGGCGACGAGCGACTCGACGAGCGACGGCGCGTCCGGCCAGCCGGCCCGGGCCGGGGCGAGCCCCGCAGGCAGCACACCGGCGGCGACCAGCGTCGCGACCGCGAGGCACGCGACGGCGCCCTGCCGCCGGGTGCGCGGCCGCACCTGTGCCCTCACCTGTGGCCGGCCCTGTGCTCGGACCTGTGGCCGGGCATCCCGTCGGGACGTCCTCATCGGCTCTCCAGCGGGCGCTCGCAGGTCAGGTCGGCGGGTGGTCGGGCGCCGCCCGAGGCCTGCCGCCACTCGTCGGCGGTGAGGTTCCGCGCGGCGAACTCGCAGGCCTGGGCGTGCAGGCGCGCGGGACGGGCGTCCCACCGCGTCAGGTAGCGCGGCCCGACCGCCCACAGCGTGTCCCGGCCGGCCGCCAGCCAGAGCGGGGAGTCGCCGTCGGCACTCCCGGCGAGCGCGGACAGGTGCCCCACCTCCTCCCCGGTCGTGGTGTCGAACAGCCGGATCCAGTCGGCGTCGCCGGCCACCGCGACCAGGGTGGTGCCGGGCACCGGGGCCACCGTGTTCTGGCGGCCCGACGTCGGCGCGGCGATCTCCCGCCGCACGGTGCGGCCGTCGCGGTCCAGGACGGCGATCCCGCCGGCGTGCGCGGCGGCGAGGTAGTCGTCACCGAAGACGAGCTCGACCTCGGACCGCCAGAACCTGTCGTTGGCCCGTGAGGTCAGGCGCCCGGCGGTGAGCTCGTGCGTGTGCACCGTCGAGGTCGCCACCTCCAGCACCTGGATCCGTGCGTCGCGAAGCGTCCGGTCCGACGTCCGGGCGTGGTGGAACGCCACGAAGCGCCCGTCGGGGCTGATCCGGGCGGCCTGGGCCGCGAAGCCGGCGTCGGCGGGGGCCGCTGCCTCGGCCAGCAGGTCACCGGTGCGAGCGTCGCGCACCTGTACCGCACCGTTCGCACCGGCCAGGACGAGCCGTCCCTCGTGGCCGACGGCGTCCAGGACGCGGCCCGGCCGGGTCTCGTACAGCGGCTCGAGCGGAGGAACGACGGTGTCGTCCGCTGTCTCGCCCGCCGTCTCGTCCACCGGTGCCCCGCCGGCCCCGAAGACGCTCCCGTCCTCGGCGTCGACGAACAGGTGCGTGCCGTCGGCGAGCGGGACCGGGAGCAGCCGTTCCCCGGCCGGCGCCGAGAGGTCTCCGAGGAGCGCGGTGCCCGCCGGCCGGACGTCGAGCCCGTCGGTGCCGGGTTCCTCGCCGTCGAACGTGTGGGTCATGGCAAGGAGGCGGCCCTCGTCGCCGCCCGCGGGTGCGGCGCCCGGTCGTTCCCCGGCGGAGACGACGGTGGCGCCGTCCGGCGTGAGCGCCCGGTCGTGTGCCGTCCCGCCCTCGACCACCGCCGTCTCGGCCAGCGCGTCGGCGGACCCGACGTCCCAGGCCGTGAGGGTGCGACCGTGCGTCATGACGAGCCTCCGGTCGTCGAGGAAGACCGCGGCGTCCGGTGTCCCGACGCCTTCGAGCCGTTCGGCCCGGTGCTCCCAGCCGGAGCTCGACAGCCGCACCATCCACACCTCGTCGCGCCGGGCGAGGAGCACGTTCCCGCCGCTGGGGGACAACGCCATGACGGACGGCGGGAACGTGCCGAGCGCGGTCGGCACGGGCACGGTGACCGTCGTGCCGTCCTCGGTCCGTACCCCGTGGACGGCGTCGTCGAGCTGGGTCATGACCCAGCTCCCGTCGGTGGTGGTGGCCTGTGCGGTGGCGACGTCGCTTCCCACCTCGTCCGCGAGGTCGCCGTCGAGCACCGTGCCCTCGTCGAGGACGTCCAGGTCGGGCAGGGAGCGCCGCTGCCAGGGGCCGAGACCCCCGTTGGTCCAGCGCTGGTGGAGCACCGCCGTGTCGTCCTGGAGCCGGACCGCGTCGTAGACCGTGCGCGAGAGGTCGGCGTCGGCGACGACGGTGTCGTCCGCCGTCGCGCGAATGCTCACCGTGTGCGCGGCCGTCTGCCAGCGCACCACCGCGTACCGCTCGCCGGACGGGTCGACGGTGACGTCAACGGCCTCGCCGTCGTGCACCTTCCGGGTCTGGTCGTCGGCATGGAGCCACACCGCCGCGTTCGTACCGGTCGTCGCGACCGCGATCACGGTGCCGTCGCCGCTGGTGGCCAGGGCGCTCGGCCGGGCGTCGAGCGTGGTGAGGCGGACGGGCGCGCCCCGCAGGTCCCAGCGCAGGATCTCGCCGGCCTCCGTTGCGACGATCACCGCTCCTGCTCCTGGTCCTTCCGCCGGCGCGGCGGTGGCGTCCGGCGCGGCGGCGGCCGCGATCACCTCCGCGCCGACCAGGGCGCGTGCGCCGATCGCGTTCGACCCGTTCACGGACCGCAGCAGCGCGGTGAGGGTCTGCGTGTCGGGGTGCAGGCGGTATCCCTCGACCGCGAGCAGGGCCGCGCGCTCCAGGTCGGTCGCGGCGGCCGCGAGCGCCGTCGTCGCGAGCAGGTGCGCGGTGGCCACCTGGGTCTCGGCGTCGGCCCGGTCGGCCTGTGCCGTCGCCAGGCGGCCTGCGCCCACCGCGCCGGCGATCAGCAGGGTCAGGACGACGCCTGCGCTCACGGCGGACGACGCCGCCCGGCGTCGGCGAGCGGCGTCGGCGGCGATGAGGTCGGGAACCGGCCGGCCGTGGAGCGGCCCGGCGAGCTCGGCGACCGTGCGCTGGACCAGCGGGTCCTGCGGATCGAGCGGGCCGGAGCGCGACACGGCAGTCAGGTCGACCACGACGGGGCGTCGTACGCCCGGGGACCGCAGGGCGGGCGGGAGGTGGATGTCGGGACCGGCCGCCGTCAGCGCGACGACCAGGCGGTCCGCCGAGCGGTGCTCGAGCCACCACGCCACCTCCTTGTCGACCCAGGGCGACCGGGCCGCCGCCGGTGACGCGAGGAGCACGAACCATTCGGAGTCCACGAGTGCCCGCTCGATGGAGCCCCACAGGTCCGGGTCGGCCGCGAGGTTCTGCTCGTCCCGGAAGACGCGCAGCGCACGGCGCGGGCCGGGGCGGGCGAACCCCTCGAGCAGGGACTGGAGCCGCGGCCCGAAGTCACCGTCGTCCGCGTGGCTGTAGGACAGGAACGCGTCGTAGCGGGCCATCTGCGGCACTCCTGACTGTTCGGGGCGGGGTCGTTCGGGGGCGGTCGTTCGTCGGCTGGTCGCGCGGTAGGTGCCGGGCTCGTCGTGGTGCCGGCTACAGGTCTCGTCCGCAGGTCAGGTCGTGGGGTGCGGCGGTGCCGACAGTCTGCGTCCACTCGCGGACCGTCAGGTCGCGGTCGGCGAACGCGCACGCGGCGGCCAGGAGGGCCGCCGGGCGCAGGTCCCACCGGACGGCGTCGTAGCCGCTGAGCGCGAGCAGCGAGTCGGGGCCCGCGCCGAGCCACAGCGGATCGAGCGTTCCCCCTGCGTCGGGCAGCGTCAGGCTGCCGACCTGTTCGCCGGTCCGCGTGTCGTAGAGCCGGATCCAGTCCAGCTCGCCGGCCTGGGCCACCAGGGACGTGCCGGGCACCGGTGCCAGGGACGACGGCGTGTAGGCGGCGGTCGAGCCGACGACGGAGTCGATCCGGGTGCGGACCGCCTCGCCGTCGGGCTCGGCCACGAGGACGCCGTCGACCTGGGAGACCAGGAGGTCTGCGTCACCGTAGGTCAGGTCGAGCACGGACGCCGCGGTGCGCAGGCCGAGGTGGTTGACGTACTGCCGCACGGGGACGGTGAGCGTGCGGGTCCGGGACTGGCGCAGGTCGAGCACCGAGATCGTGGCCTCGCTTGCGGTGAAGCCGAGCGGGGAGAGGTCGTGGAACGCGACGTACCGGCCGTCGGGGCTGACGGCCGCCTCGACGGCCCACGGGTCGCTCGTTGCGGCGTGGTCCGCCGTCGCGCGGTGCAGCAGCCGCCCGCCGAACGCGTCCCGGACCTGGACCCGGCCGTGGCCGTCGGCGAGGACCAGCCGGTCGCCGACGACACGCGCGGCCCGCACCGACCGCAGCCCGGTCTCGTACCGCGCCTCGAGGGGACGCAGCGGCACAGGTGTCGTGAGGTCGTCCTCGGCGAGGTTCCCCGTGGCGTCGCTGACGGTGCCGTCCTCCGGGGTCACCACCAGCACGCGGCCGTCGTCGAGGGGCACAGGGAGCAGCCGGTCACCGGTTCGGCCGGGCTGGACGGCGCGGAAGGTGGCGCGCAGGTCGTCGCCGTCCGTGCTGCCGTCCGTGCCGTCGCCCGTGCCACCGGTCAGGTCGTAGCTCGCCACCGTGCCGTAGGTCCTGCCGGTGCCGTCGAGGAGACTCGCGCCGCTCGTCGTCACGCGGCTCCCGTCGGGGGACAGGGCGGTGTCGGCGAGGTAGGCGTTGTCCGTCTCGGCAGAGCTGGTCAGCGGTGACGCGGAGGTCAGGTCCCACGCGGCCAGGACCCCGCCGTGCGCGGTGACCACGCGGTCGCCGTCGACGAACGCGGCGGCGTCCGCCGCAGGCATCCCGCGCAGCGGTGTGGCGCGCTCGTGCTTCCAGGTCGGCAGCTCGACCACCCAGGTCTCGTCCCGGCGGGACAGCAGCACGCTGTCGGCCCCGTCACCGGACGGCACGGCGGTGACGGGCAGCAGCGGGCCGAGGGCGTCCGGTGCCGCCACGCGGTGCAGATCGTCGCTGGTCGTGTCCGCCGCGTACAGTGCACCGCCGCGGAACGCGGTGACCCAGGCGCCGTCGGGTGACACCTGGTGCTCGACGAACTCGCCGGCCAGCGGCTCGACGACGCCCGCCTCACGCACCAGCTCGAGGTCCGGCAGGGACCGGCGCTGCCAGTGCCCGGCCCCGGACGGGACCCGGCGCATCGCGACCACGACGGCGTCCTCGGTCAGGGCGACCGTCTCGAGGGACGTCCCCGAGAGGTCGTGCGCTGCCGTGCGCGTCCGGCCCGTCCCGTCCAGCAGCAGGAGGTCGTGGGTGTCGTCGTCCCAGACGATCACCGCCAGGCGCTCGCCGTCCGGGGCGACGGCGACGTCCACCACACCGGTCAGGCCGGTCAGGCCGGCCGTGCCCGAGGGGCCGGAGGGGCCGGAGGTGCCGGACGCGGGGGCCGAGACCCACAGGGCGCCGTCGGCCACCGCTGCGACGCTCTCCCCGTCCGAGCTGACCGTGACCTCGGTGACGGGGCCGTCGAGCGACGCGAGTCGTTCGGGCTCCTGTCCGAGGCGCCACCGCCACACGGCGCCGTCGGCGGTGCCCGCCACGACGGTCCCGGCGTCGCCGTCCTCGGGCAGTGGCGCGGCGGCGAGCGCCACGACGTCGCCGCCGAGGTCCACGCGGCGCTCCAGCGGGCCCGTCGCCTCGACGCTGCGCAGGAGGGCCGTGAACGTCTGGGTGTCGGGGTGCAGCCGGTAGCCCTCGGCGGCGAGCAGCACCGCACGTTCCGCATCGGTGCCCGCGACGGCGAGGGCGGTGGCGGCCAGGAGCCGCGCGTCGGCCGCGCGCGCCTCGGCGTCGGCCCGCCGCGCCTCGACGAAGGACGCGCCGGCCAGGACCAGGGTGAGGCAGAGCAGCACGGTCAGGGCGGACAGCGTGGCCCGGCGGACCACGCGTGCGCGGCGCTCGCGCTGCACGTGCTCGCCGATGAGCTCGTCCTTCTCGATCCCGCGGAGCCTCGCGGCGAAGGTCGCGAGGCTCTCGCGCACGAGGGCGTTGCCGGCGTCCTGCTGCTCGAGCCGTGCGATGTCGCGCAGGTCGACCCATCTCGGCTCGGTCCGCAGCCGGGCGATCAGCGCGGGCGGGAGCGTGTCGTTCCCGTCCGTCGGCCGGTGCCCCGCCCAGCTGATGTCGCCGCCGCGGGTCAGCCCGATCAGCAGCCGGTCGGTGCCGTGCCGGTCGAGCCACCGGTCCACCTCGTCGGCGACCTGGGGTGAGCGGGCCGCCTCCGGGGAGGCGAGCAGGACGAGCCAGGTGCTGTCGGTCAGCGCGTCGGTGCGGCGGGGCGCCAGCCGAAGGGCGGGCCTGCGGTGCCACAGCCGTCGTCTGCCGAACGTGGCCAGCAGCGCGCCGAACCTCCGCGCGAACGTCTCGTCCGCCGCGGAGTCGTAGCACAGAAACACGTCGTGACCTGGCATCAGACCCCCTGTACGCCCGGGCGCTCGATGCTAGACGGCACCCGGTGCGAGAGCAATCAATACGCACCCACCACCCGCGGCTCCGGCCCGGGCGTCGGTATCAGATCGTGACCGCCTTCGGCACCCGCCGTTCACCGGATCCGGGCAGACTGCCGCCATGACCGACGCCGCCCGCGGACGAGAGACACCGGATCCCACCACCGACGGCCCCCCGCCGCCGAGGACGGGCCTGGAGCTGCAGGAGGGTGTCCGGGTCCCGCGCCGCCAGGTGTTCTCGTGGGCGCTGTGGGACTGGGGCACGCAGCCGTTCAACACCGTGATCCTGACGTTCGTGTTCACGGCGCTGTACCTGACCACGGAGTCCTTCCTGGACCCGGCCGTCGCGGCCCTCGGCGACAACGACCCCGCCTACGAGCGCGGCCTCGCCGAGCTCACCAGCGGCGTGGGCCTGTGGAACACGCTCGCCGGTCTGCTCATCCTGGTGCTCGCCCCCGTGCTCGGGCAGCGTGCCGACGCCACCGGTCGCCGCAAGGTGTGGCTCGCCGGGGGCACGGGCGGCATGGTCCTGTGCATGCTCGCGCTGTGGTTCGTCGAGGCCGACCCGGCGTACTTCGTGCTCGGCGCCGCCCTGATCGGTCTCGGCAGCGTGCTCAACGAGATCGCGGGCGTGAACTACAACGCGATGATGGTCTCCGTCGCCACGCCGAAGACCGTCGGCAAGGTGTCCGGGCTCGGCTGGGGACTCGGCTACGTCGGCGGCATCCTCGCGCTCCTGTTCGTCGTCATCGCCAACGGCGCCGACTGGTGGGGCATGCCGACGGACAACGGCCTCGCCTTCCGCGTGATCGCCGTGGGCTGCGCGCTCTGGGCGCTCGCGTTCGCCTGGCCGATCCTGGCGTTCGTGCCGGAGCTCCCGCCCACCAAGGGCCGCGCCACCGTCGGGTTCTTCGCCAGCTACGCGGTGCTGTTCCGCGACATCAAGGGCCTGTGGCGCACCTCGCGCCGCACCTTCTGGTTCCTGCTGGCCAGCGCCGTGTACCGCGACGGCCTGAGCGGCGTCTTCGCGTTCGGCGCGATCATCGGTGGCGTCAGCTTCGGGTTCTCCGACGACCAGGTCATCGTCTTCGGTATCGCCGCAAACCTCGTGGCCGGGGCGAGCACGGTCCTCGTGGGGTTCGCCGACGACCGCTTCGGCCCGCGCTCCGTCATCCTCGGCACGCTCGGCGTCATCGTCGTGGCCGGGCTCGGCGTCGTGTTCCTGCGCGACCTCGGCCCCGTCGTCTACTGGGTCGGCGGCCTGATCCTCTCGGCCTGCGTCGGGCCCGCACAGGCCGCGTCGCGGTCCTACCTCGCCCGGGTCACGCCGGCGGGCAAGGAGTCGGAGATCTTCGGCCTCTACGCGACCACCGGCCGCGCCGCGTCCTGGATGTCGAGCGCCCTGTGGACCATCACCATCGCCGTGACCGGCGCGACCATCTGGGGCACCCTCGGGATCGTCGCCGTCGTCCTCGTCGGCCTGGTGCTCATGTGGTTCGTGCAGGACGCGCCGGTGGCCGGGAGCCGGTCCGAAGCGCTGCCCGGGACGGCGGCCGGCGCCTGACCCTGCGGGTGCGTGCGCGGGGACGCGCACGCACCTGGGCGACCTGCATGGGGACCCGCGTGGGTGACCCGCGCGGTCGCCTAACGAGCGCCCCTGTGCGGCCGGTTGGTCATCAGCCACTCCCGGAGCCGCTCCAGGTCCGCCTGCGGCCCCAGGTGCCGCAGCTTCTCCGGGTTGATCACGCCGCGGATACCCGCGACCTGCCCGTCGACCACCTCGAACGACCAGGTACCGATCAGACCGCCGCCGATGACGTCGTCCGCCACGATGAGCAGACCCGGCTCCCCACCCACCAGAGCACGCTCGAAGTGGATGGGCGCGCCACGGCGCATGAAGACCGCCAGGAGACGCGCCACCGTGTCCCGCCCCGAGACCGGCCGGGCGATCGAGAAGCCCGGTGGCACCTTCCCGCCGCCGTCGCCGGTGAACACCACGTCCTCGGCGAGCAGCTCCAGGAACGGGTCCACCGCACCCTCCTCGCACGCGGCCAGGAACCGCGTGACGAGCTCCTCCGCACGTGCCCGGTCGGCGTGTGCGGATGCCGGCCGGGCCGATGCCGGACGCGCGGCGTCGTCACGCTCCCGCGAGATCCGCCGCCGGGCACGCGAAGCGAGCTGACGCGCGGCCACCTCGCTCGTGCCGATGACGCCGGCCGCCTCGGCGTGGGAGTAACCCAGCACGTCGTGCAGCAGGAAGGCCGCACGTTCCGTAGGCGTGAGCCTCTCCAGCAGCACGAGGAACGCCGTCGAGAGGTCGTCGGCCAGCTCCGCGTGTGCCGCGGCGTCCAGTGGCGCGGACGCCATGGCGACCGGCAGGTTCGCCTGCACGGGACCGACCAGAGGCTCCGGCAGCCACTCACCCACATAGGACTCACGCCGCACCCGGGCCGAACGCAGCACGTCGATCGCGATCCGAGTCGTCACCGTGGTCACGAACGCGTCCGGGTTACGCACCCCTTCGGTCTGCGAGAGACGCAGCAACGCCTCCTGGACCACGTCCTCCGCCTCGGCCACGCTGCCGAGCATCCGGTACGCCACACTGAACGCCAGCGGGCGCAGCCGGTCCAGGGTGGCGCCGTCGAGCCGCGCACCGCGCGGTCGTCGGGCGTCCGCTGTATCGCCGTCCTGAGAGGTCTCCGGGTCCGTCATGAGCACATGCTCTCGCGTCATACCCCGTTGACGAGGTACGGGCATCAGATGTGACAGTGCCGGCGCACGGGGCTTCGCCGAGCGTGGTCAGCGTGTAGCCGCCACGGGCCGTTCGTGCGCACGGACCGATTGCGCGCCGTGCGCCATGCCGTCCTCACCGAACCGCATACCCTGCGCCCGTGAGAACAACCGCGCTCCTCGTCCGCTTCGTCCTCGAGCTCACCCTCCTCGGCGCCGCCGCCTACGCGGGCTGGACCCTGTCCGACGGCGGATGGCGCTTCCTGCTCGTCATCCTCGCCCCGGCCACCGTCATCGCCGCCTGGGCCCCGTTCCTCTCGCCCAAGGCCCGGGTGACCATCCCGCCGTCGGCCCGCGTCACCCTCGAAGCACTCCTCTTCGGCGGCGTCGGCTACCTGCTCTGGCAGGCAGGGGCACCGGCGATCGGGACGGCGCTCGCGGCCGCGTGTGGGTGCTTCACCGCGTGGTGCTGGCGCTGACCGCGGGGGCGCCGAGCATGTTGGAGACGGGCGGGACGGCGCCCTGACCGGCACGGGTGACCCGCAGGGCGTGAGGCGTCCCGTCGGTCACAGCGGCATGATCGATCGTCAGCGCGACCGCATCGCGTCTATCTCGTCGCGGCGGAACAGGATCAGGCGGTCCAGGACGTCGTCGGGCAGGGGATGGCCGGCCGTGAAGCGGATGGTTCCCTTCGACGTCGAGAAGCCGGCCAGCTCGGCCCCGAGCGCCTCGATCGCGGGAGGGCTGAACGGGTACAGCCCGATGTGCTTCGCCGTGGCCCGGGCCGACACGAGCGGGCTGCCCCGATAACGCAGCGCGGCCATGCCGTAGCTCATGCCTTCCTCGGCGTCGGGCACGAGCTCAAGCGCCCGTGCCCGCACGTGCTCGACGGCGTCCCGGATCGAGCCGTCGAGACTCGCGATGTAGTCGGTGAACTCGTCCATGAGTACAGCCTCGCGGGAAGGACGGCGGAGTGCGCGGGGACCCGGTGGGGGACGGGCGCGTGCGGGGTCGGTGACGGGGGTCTGTCGGGGCTCTGAAGAGTTATCCACAGATTTGAGATCTGGCCAGCGGGACGCACGAGTGTTCGAGATAATAGACGTACTGAAGGAGTGAGAACTAGAGCGGGCGATCAGGACGGCGGGGGGTGGGCACGATGGAGCAGACGACGAACAGCGGTCCCGTTGGTGGCCTGCCTGCTGTGGTCTCGATCGAGGACGTGCTGGCCCGGATCGAGAACGAGATAGACCACCTCACCGCCCGGACCACTCCGGAGGCCCTGACCGGGTGGGACGCCCCGAGCATCAGTCGCCTGGCCGACGCACACACCCGGATCCGTCGGATCACCGGCCGTCTCGACGGGGTCCGCTACACGTTGTTGCCGAGGATCGAGAACGAGGGTTCCTGGCGGGCTGGTGGCTCGGCCCGCACGTTCACGACCTGGCTCCGGTTGCGTGAGGGTGTGTCTGCGTCGACGGCGGGTAAGGACATGACGATCGCGCGTCGTCTGGCGACCGCGCTGCCGGTGACGCGGGAGCGGTTGGTCGCCGGAACCCTGGGCGCGGACCACGCGAGGGTGATGACGGAGATCGCGCCCACCAGCGAGACGCGTACCGACGCACTGGCGTGGTTGATCGATACCCGCACCGGCCACACCACGACACCGGAAGAGTTCGTGCAGAGCGTGGCGGTCGACTTCCCCGACCCCGTAGACGACCCCGACGGCACCCACACCCGAGAACTGGTCACTCAAGTGTTGGAGGGCGCGGTCGCGGACGGCACGCTGACTACGGGTGAGGGTGTGGTCCTGCGGGAGGCTGGTGTCCTGAACGCGGACCAGTTCCGGAAGGTCGCCCGCCGGTTCGCGACCATCACCGACCCGGACACCGACGACCTCGATGACGACAAGGCCGCCCAGGGTGAGTTCTTCGACCTGGCCAAGACGTTCGGTGGGTATCACGTGGCGGGGTTCCTCACCGACGAGCACGGCCTGCAGCTCACCACCGCCCTGAACGCGGTGATGGGTGCCCCGTCTGCGGACGACACCCGGACCACGACGCAGCGCCGCGCACAGGGTCTCGCGGATGTGGCGCGGGTGGTGCTGGACACGAACCAGGCTTCGCCGGGGGCGTTGATCGCGCCGCATCTGAACGTGACGGTGTCGTGGAACGAGTTCGTCACTCAGGTCACCCGGACCCAGGACGGGCTGTGCTTGTCTTGCGGACAGGCCATGTCGACCCGCGGGCGCCACCAGGGCACGGGCCCGAACACCACCAGCACCAGCACCAATGGCACGGGCGCTGGGGTCAGCACCAGCACCAGCACGGGTGCTGGTGC
>NZ_JBHXBG010000090.1:0-23345 GCF_042726755.1 Promicromonospora sp. NPDC060271
GCGGCCACAGGGCCGGCCCCGGGGCACCCGCCGTTCCGGGAGCACAGTCCGTCCGGTAGCACAGTCCGTCCGGGAGCACTCTCCGTTCCGGGAGCGCCGTCGCGTCGTGGGAGAATCTGCTGGTGAGTTCCTGGTTACGCGTCGTCGTCGGTGCGCTGGCAGCGACGACGGTGGCGGTGACCACGGCGTGCGCGCCCGCGTCGTTGCCGGTGGAGGTCGGCCCCGCGCCGACGTCCACCGCATCACAGGCGCCGTTGCAGGTCACGGGTGCGAGCGGCGCCCCGCCCACGCTCGAGTACGAGAAGCCGTTCGCCGTCGTGCAGCGGGGTTCGCGCACGGTCTGGCCGGGCACGGGGGACGTGCTGGAGCGTGACGACCCGGTGCTGCTGAACCTCTACGCGCAGGACGGCAGGGACGGCACGGAGCTGCAGAACACGTACCGCACCGCGCCGGCCGCCTACACGATGACCGAGAAGTCGCTCGGCAGCCACCTCTTCGAGTCGCTCGAGGGCGAGCGCGTCGGCGCGCGGCTCCTGCTCATGGAGGAGCAGGACGGCGTCCCGGTGCTGCTGGTCGTCGACGTGCTGCCGGTCCGGGCCTCCGGCGTCGAGGGGGAGACGCCGGGCGAGAACCTGCCGCAGGTGGGCCTCGACGACCTCGGGGCGCCGACCATACGCGTCCCGCGCGGCGTCGAGCCGCCGACGGAGCTGGTCGTGCACCCCCTGATCCGCGGGTCCGGGCAGCAGGTGCGCGCCGGCCAGATCCTCACCGTCGAGTTCACGGCGGTGCGCTGGAGCGACGGCTCCGTGATCGACACGACGTGGACGAAGGACACTCCGCCGCAGTCCGCGGAGATCGGCATCGGCAGGCTGGTCGAGGGCTGGGACCAGGGGCTGCTGGAACAGACCGTCGGCTCCCAGGTCATGCTGGTGGTACCGCCGCGGGACGGCCACGCGAACACGAAGAGCCGGCTTGCCGGCGAGACGGTGGTGTACGTGGTCGACATCCTCGATGCGCACAAGCTCGACGCCCGCGAGGCGGGCGTCGAGGAAGAAAACCAGAAGAAGGAGGGCTGATGTCCGTCGCGATCCGCGTGATCCCGTGCCTGGACGTCGACGCGGGCCGAGTGGTCAAGGGCGTCAACTTCGCCGACCTGCGGGACGCCGGGGACCCGGTGGAGCTCGCCGGCCGGTACGACGCCGAGGGCGCCGACGAGCTCACGTTCCTGGACGTGTCCGCCTCGTCCGGCGACCGGGAGACCATGGTCGACGTCGTGCGCCGCACCGCGGAGCAGGTGTTCGTTCCGCTCACCGTGGGTGGCGGCGTGCGCTCCACCGACGACGTCGACCGGCTGCTGCGCGCGGGCGCCGACAAGGTCGGCGTGAACACCGCCGCGATCGCGCGGCCCGAGCTGATCGCCGAGATCGCCCAGCGGTTCGGCTCGCAGGTGCTGACGCTCAGTGTCGACGCGCGTCGCGTCACGGGCGACGTCACGACGCCGTCGGGCTACGAGGTCACCACGCACGGCGGACGGCGCGGGACCGGGATCGACGCCGTCGAGTGGGCGGAGAAGGCGGCCGCGCTGGGGGCGGGGGAGATCCTGCTCAACTCGATGGACGCCGACGGGACCACCGCGGGATTCGACCTGGAGATGCTCCGCGCCGTGCGGGAGCGGGTGAACGTACCGCTCGTCGCGTCCGGCGGGGCGGGAACGCCCCAGCACTTCGTCGAGGCGGCGCAGGCAGGGGCGGACGCCGTCCTCGCCGCGTCGGTGTTCCACTTCGGCGTGCTGACGGTGGGCCAGGTCAAGGACACCATGCGCGCCGCGGGCCTCGACGTCCGCTGACGCCGTCCGCCACCCGCTTGACCTCAACTTAAGTCAAGGTTCTAGCGTCGATGACGCTCGCGGCGAAAAACTGTCGAATCGATTCCCGTGGCGTGAGAAAATTCTGCAGTCCCCGAGGAAGCGAGGTCTTTCCGTGCCCCCAGACGCCCCGCGATCCAGACCGATGGCCCTGACCGGCTCTCGTGTGCGCCGGTCGCTCGCACTCATGTGGCGCGGTATGCGCGCCCACCCCGGCATCTACGTCCTGGCCGTCGGCGCCTCGGCGATGTTCGGCGCCCTCACCGTCGGCGTGAGCCGCGCGGTCGGCTGGGCCACCGACTCCGTCGTCGTCCCCGCGATCGCCGGTGACGAGGTCGCCCGCGACCGCGTCTGGCTCGGCGGCCTCGTGCTCGCCGCCGTCGCCCTGTCGCTCGCCGTGTCCGTCGCCGCACGCCGGATCTGGGCCGGCCTCGGTTTCGTCGGCATCCAGGCAGGCCACCGCACCGCGCTGACCCGCCAGTACCTGCGCCTGCCCGCCTCGTGGCACCGCGCACACCCGGCAGGCCAGCTCCTGAACCACACGACCTCGGACACCGAGGCCGCCACCGGCGTCTTCAACCCGCTGCCGTTCGCGCTCGGCGTCGTGGTCATGATCGGCGTCTCGATCGCCCTGCTCCTGACCATCGACCCCTGGCTGGCGCTCGCCGCGCTCGCCGTCATCCCTGTCACGGTCGGCGTGAACGCCGTCTACCAGCGGCACATGTCACCCGCGGTGACCCGGGCGCAGCGCCTGCGCGGCGACGTCGCCGACGCGGCGCACGAGAGCTTCGAGGCGGCGCTGCTGGTCAAGTCGCTCGGCACCGAGAACCGCGAGGAGGACCGGTTCGACGCCCGCACGCAGGAGCTGCGCGCCGCGAACGTGCGCGTCGGCATCGTCCGCTCCCTGTTCGACCCCGTGATCCAGACCCTGCCTGCGGTCGGCACCCTCCTGGTGCTCGGCGTCGGCACGTGGCGCATCTCCACCGGTGACGTCGAACCAGGGGACATCGTCACCGCTGCCTACCTGCTCACGATGATGACCGTGCCGGTGCAGGCGTTCGGCTGGGTGCTCGGCGAGCTGCCGCGCGCCCTGGTCGGCTACGAGCGCATCGCGCAGGTCGTCGACTCGACGGGCGCCCTCGAGTACGGCGAGGCTCGCCTGCCGCGGAGGTCCGGCCAGCCCGGCCTCGCCGTCCGCCTCGAGGGCGTCGGCGTCGACGTCCCCGCGATCAGTGGTGCCGTCGGCCGTTCGATCACCCTGCTCGACGACGTCTCCCTCGACGTCGAGCCCGGCACGACGGTCGCCGTCGTCGGCACCACCGGCGCGGGCAAGACCACACTGGTGAGCCTGCTGGCGCGGCTGTCCGACCCCACGCGCGGGCGGGTGCTGCTCGACGGCACCGACGCGCGGACCCTTGCCGAGGGCGAGATCCCGGCCCAGGTCGCGTTCGTCACCCAGACCACGTTCATCTTCGAGGACACGGTGCGCGCCAACGTGACCCTCGCCGACGAGGGAGCGCCCGGCTCGCCGTCCGACGACGAGGTCTGGGAGGCCCTCCGGCTCGCCCGCCTCGCCGACACCGTGCGCGAGCTCGCCGGCGGCCTCGACGCACCGCTCGGCGAGCGCGGCGCCAACCTGTCCGGCGGCCAGCGGCAACGCCTCGCGATAGCGCGCGCCCTGGTACGCGGCCCTCGCCTGCTCGTGCTCGACGACGCGACCAGCGCCGTCGACCCGCGCGTGGAGCAGGAGATCCTGCGCGGACTGGCGGAGCGGACTGACGAGCGGACCGCTGACAAGGCTGCTGACCAAGCCGCCGACCAGGCCGTCTCCGGGAGCGGACCGGACCCCGCCCAGGCGCCGGGCACCACGGTGATCATGGTCGCCTACCGGATGTCGTCGGTGGCGCTCGCCGACCGCGTCATCCACGTCGAAGGTGGTCGCGTGGTCGACGCCGGGACGCACGACGAGCTCATGGCGCGCGACCCGGGCTACCGCGAGCTCGCCACGGCCTACGAGGTCGAGACGGAACGCAGGGAGCAGGAGCGGGCCGACGCCGCTGCCGCCGGTGTGCTGGACGAGAAGCTGGAAGAGGTGGCCGGATGACCGCGGCGACAGACGAGCGCGAAGCGACAGACGTGCCGGAGGACCTGCTCGACGCCGACGGCGCACGCATCGAGTCGACGAGCAACCTCGGTGTGCTCGCGACGCTGCGCAGGGGCATCGAGATCAGCCCGGAGATCGCCAGGGGGATGTGGCTGACGCTCGGCCTGGCGTCGCTCGCCGCCGTCGGCCGCGTCGTGGTCCCGCTCGCGGTGCAGCAGACCATCGACGTCGGCATCCTTGCCGACGGCGGGCCCGAGGTGGGCCGGGTGGCGCTCCTCGCATCGCTGGCCGCGGGCGCGCTCGTGCTGGCCGGGCTGTGCGCGGCGCTCGTCAACGTGCGCCTGTTCCGCTCGGCCGAGGCCGGGCTCGCGACGCTGCGGGTCAAGGCGTTCCGGCACGTGCACGACCTGTCTACCCTCACGCAGAACACCGAGCGGCGGGGCGCGCTGGTCTCGCGCGTGACCAACGACGTCGACACGGTGTCGCTGTTCGTGCAGTGGGGCGGCATCATGCTGCTGGTCAGCGCCCTGCAGATCGTGGTGGCGACCGGGCTGATGCTCGTCTACTCGCCGATCCTGACGGCGGTGGTGTGGGTCGCCTTCATCCCGATGTTCCTCGTGATCCGGTTCGGGCAGAAGTACGTGAACCGCGCGTACACGCTGGTGCGCGAGCGGGTCGGGGCGATGCTCGGCGCGATCTCGGAGGCCGTCGTCGGCGCCGAGACGGTGCGTGCGTACGGCGTGTCGGAGCGCACAGGACGGCGCATCGACGCCGCCGTCGAGGACACGCGCCGGGCGCAATCCCGGTCGCAGATCCTGGTCGCGGCGACGTTCTCGTCGGGCGTCCTGATCTCGAACCTCGTGCTGGCGATCGTGGTGGTCGTCGGCACGCTGCTCGGCGTGGGCGGCGGCCTGACGGCGGGCCAGCTCGTGGCCTTCCTGTTCCTGGTGCAGCTCTTCACCGGGCCGGTGCAGATGGCGACCGAGATCCTCAACGAGCTGCAGAACGCGGTGGCCGGCTGGCGCCGGGTCATCGCCGTCATCGACACCCCGGTGCAGGTCGCCGAGAAGCCGGACGCGGTGACGCAGGAGCGCGGGCCCGCCCGGGTGACGCTGCGCGACGTCCGGTTCGCCTACCCGAACGGCCCCGAGGTGCTGCACGGCGTGACGCTCGACCTGCCGCCGCGCACCAAGGTCGCGGTGGTGGGGCAGACCGGGTCCGGGAAGACGACCATCGCCAAGCTCGTCACGCGTCTCATGGACCCGACGGCGGGCGCCGTCGAGCTGGACGGCGTCGACCTGCGCGACCTGGCGTTCGCGTCGCTGCGCGAGCGGGTGGTGCTGGTGCCGCAGGAGGGCTTCCTGTTCGACGGGACGGTGCTGGAGAACGTGGCCTACGGTCTCCGCACTCCGTTGAGTGCTGGACATTCGCCCGATCAGGACCCCGAAGAGGGGCGAGAATCCAGCACTCAACGGGCCGCGGTGGAGGGGGCGTTCCGTGAGCTCGGACTGTCCGACTGGGTCGCCGACCTGCCCGACGGGCTGGAGACCGAGGTGGGCCAGCGCGGCGAGTCGCTGTCGGCGGGGGAGCGGCAGCTCGTCGCGATCGCACGCGCGTACCTCGCCCAGCCGGACCTGCTCGTGCTGGACGAGGCGACGTCGGCGGTGGACCCCGCTACCGAGGTCCGCATCGCGCGGGCCCTCGACTCGCTCACGGCCGGCCGGTCCACGATCACCATCGCGCACCGGCTCTCGACCGCCGAGGCGTCCGACCTCGTGGTCGTGGTCGACGAGGGCCACGTCGCCGAGTTCGGCCCGCACGACGAGCTCGTGGCGGCGGACGGCATCTACGCCCGCATGCACGCGAGCTGGGTCGCCCAGACCCGCTAGGGCGTCCAGCCGGCGCCGAACCGCAACCTACGTGTCGATCGGACCTGAGGCGGACGCGCATCCTTCGGTTCGACGCCGGCGGCCGACCCACAAGCCGCGGGTCGGCCGCCGGTCGGCCGGGGAGTGGGCGGGCGACCGGGCACAAACTGCTCGTGTCGTACGACAGCACCGGTTGACGGCGGCAGCGCCCTTCGAGCGCGACCACATCCGTCCTCGGACCGGACTTGTGCACAGGTTGCCGATCGCACGAGCAACGCGACCTGCCGCCCGCGTTGTCTGGGGGCATGGGACGAAAGGTCGAGCTACCGGGTGAGCTCGCGCTGATCACGAAGGCTCAGGAGGGCCTGATCACTACACGGCAGTGCCACGACCTGGGAGTGTCGCCCACGCGCGTCGCGCGGCAGCTTCGATCGGGTGCCTGGAAGCGGGTGGCCAGAGGGCTGTACGACACCGACGCGACACCGATCGGGGCTCGGCATCCGGACCACCGTCGCCGCCGGGCCGCGTTCGCCGCCAAGTTGGCGCTCGGCCCGGAGTCGGTGGTGGTCGGCGCCTGTGCACTCGCGCTACACGGTGTCTGGGGCCTGCCTGTCGCGCTCGTGCCGCAGGCCACGCTTCCGGGCGGACGGCGGGCGTACTCGCGCGACGGGATTCACGCCCGGATGTTCGACGACGGGATGACGGTGACCGAGGTGGACGGGATCGCGGTCGCGACAGTTGACTGGGCCCTCGTGCAGGCCGTGCCCGAGATGGACCGGATATCTGCTGTCGCAGTGATGGACAACGCCCTGAACAGGGGTTTCATCACCTCCGATGAACTGGAGGAGGTGCACGCCAAGAGTCGTGGTCGGCGCGGGATCGCCACACGCCACGGCTGCTTCGGCGAGGTCGACGCCAGATCGGAGTCGCCGTCGGAAACCCGGGCCAGGCTCGACTGCATCGACAACGGCGTGCCCCCGGATCACCTGCAGGTGCCGGTGCGTGACCTCTCCGGCGTCGAACGCAGGGGTGACCTGGGGTGGGACCTCAGGGACGGGCGAATCCTGATCGCGGAGATCGACAGCGACGAGTATCACGACGGGTCTCGTCTGGACGCCGATCTGGAGCGCCACAACGACCTCACAGCGGTTTCGGCGATCGTGCTGCACTTTCGGAAGTCGGCCGTCTACACACCGGGTGCGATCTCGGGGAAGGTCCGCGCGACGCTCGATCTGCACAACGGCAGACGCTCCTGAGGACCGGGTGGCTCCGCTGGTCCGCGGAGGTTCGTGGCCAACCGCACGGTGCGCGCTCATCCCGGCGTCGAACCGCAGGTTGCCGTCATCGCCGCTGCCGCCGAACCGCAAGTTGTCGTCGGCTGCTGCCGCCGAACCGCAACCCACGCGTCAATGTGGGGCCCGATCGACGCGTAGGTTGCGGTTCGGCGCCAGGCGGGCGGTCAACGTTCGGTTCGGCGGGGATGTTGGCGGGTGAGGGGGCGGCGGCGGACATCACACCGCCGTCGGCCCGTGACGTGGCAGGATTCGTAGGTGCCCGAAGTTCTCGACCCCACGATCTCCGCCCGACTCAAGCGGGACGACGCCGGCCTGGTCGCCGCCGTCGTGCAGCAGCACGACACGGGCGAGGTGCTCATGGTCGGCTGGATGGACGACGAGGCCCTGCGCCGCACGCTCACCGAGGGCCGGGTGACCTTCTGGTCCCGGAGCCGCGGCGAGTACTGGCGCAAGGGCGACACGTCCGGGCACGCCCAGTACGTCAAGGCCGTGAGCATGGACTGCGACGGCGACGCCCTGCTGGTCCGGGTCGACCAGGTGGGCGCCGCGTGCCACACCGGCACCCGCACCTGCTTCAAGGCCGGGGGCGACCTCGGCGCCGTGGTCGGCGAGCGCGACCGGCAGGACGGCAGGCCGCAGGACACGAACCAGCAGGACACCAACCAGCAGGACACGAACCAGCAGGACGAGGAGCACCGGTGACCCAGCTCGACACCCAGCTCGGTCCCCACGAGGCCCGCGCGGCGACCGCACCCGCCGACCTGCCCTGGGGTCGCACCTGGCCGAGCCTGCCGGAGTTCCGGGAGATGGCCGCCGACCGCCGGGTCATCCCGGTGGTCCGCCCGCTGCTGGCCGACGACGCAACGCCCGTCGGCCTCTACCGGACGCTGGCGCAGAGCAAGCCGGGCAGCTTCATCCTGGAGTCCGCGGAGTCCGGTGTCTGGGCGCGCTGGTCGTTCGTCGGCGTCGCGTCCCGCGCGACGCTGACCAGCGACAACGGCCGGGCCGTCTGGACCGGCGACGTGCCGGTCGGGGTCCCGGCCGAGGGCGATGTCGTCGACGTGCTCGAGGCGGCCCTCGGCGCGCTCCGCACGCCCGGCGTGGCCAACCTGCCCCCGCTCACCGGCGGCCTGGCCGGCGTGCTGGGCTGGGACATCGTGCGGCACTGGGAACCGACGCTCCCCGCGACCGCCCCGGACGAGGTGGGCGCGCCCGAGCTGGCCCTGTGCCTCGCCACCGACCTCGCGGTGGTGGACCACCGGGAGGGGACGGTGTGGCTGGTCGCCAACGCGATCAACGCCGACGCGACGGACGAGCGCGTCGACGAGGCCTACGCCGACGCCGTCGCCCGGCTCGACGCCATGGCGGCGCGGCTGGCGACGGGCGGGCCGCGCGTCACCTCCGTCGTCGGCGAGGGTCCCGAGCCGCAGCTCGAGTTCCGCTCCACCCAGGGCGAGTTCGAGGACGCGGTGCTCGCGGGCGAGGAGGCGATCCGGGACGGCGAGGTGTTCCAGGTCGTGCTGTCCCAGCGCCTCGACCTGGACTGCCCGGCGGACCCGCTCGACGTCTACCGCGCCCTGCGGACCATCAACCCGAGCCCGTACATGTACTACTTCCACCTGGCGAAGCCGAGCGGTGCCGAGTTCGCCGTGGTCGGCTCCAGCCCCGAGACCCTCGTGAAGGTGGACGACGGCCACGTCACCACCTACCCGATCGCCGGGTCCCGGCCGCGTGGCGCCCACCCGGAGGAGGATGCCGAGCTGGGCGAGGAGCTCCTGGCCGACCCGAAGGAGCGGGCCGAGCACATCATGCTCGTCGACCTGTCCCGCAACGACATGGTGAAGGTGTGCGAGCCCACCAGCGTCGAGGTGGTCGAGTTCATGAAGGTGCGGCGGTTCAGCCACATCATGCACATGTGCTCGACCGTGGTCGGCCGGCTCCGTACGGGCCGCAGCGCCCTGGACGCCCTGCGCGCGACCTTCCCGGCCGGCACGCTCTCCGGTGCGCCGAAGCCCCGGGCGATCGCGCTGATCGACGAGCTGGAGCCCGCCTCGCGGGGGATCTACGGCGGCGTGTGCGGCTACTTCGACTTCGGCGGCAACATGGACATGGCCATCGCCATCCGCACCGCCTACATCGCCGACGGCCGGGCCAGCGTGCAGGCCGGCGGCGGCATCGTGGCCGACTCGGTGCCCGCGCTCGAGTACGCGGAGTCGCGCAACAAGGCCGCCGCGGCGGTGCGGGCCATCCAGCTCGCCTCCCGGCTGGCCCCGCTGCGGAAGGCTCCGCTGCCGAACGACGGGAACGACAAGTGACCCGCACCCGCACCGTCCTCGCGCTGCTGGTCCTCGGCGCGCTGACCTTCGGCGTTGGTTCACCCACCTGGGTGACCACCACGGTGGCCACCGCGCTGGAGCCCGAGGTCGCGGTGGCCGCCGCAGGCACCTCGGCCGCACCGGGAGTCGGCGCGGGGGCGCTCGTGCTCCTGGCGGCGGGCATCGCCTGCGCGCTCACCGGACGCGTCGCCCGGTACGTGGCCCTGCTGGTCGCGGCCGCTGCCGGGGTGCTGGTGGTGGTGAGCACGCTCGTCGTCGTCGGCGATCCAACGCCCGCCGCCACCGCCGCCGCGTCCGCGACGAGCGGCGTCACCGAGCTCACGTCACCGGTGACGCTCACCGCGTGGCCGTGGGCCGCCGTCGCCTCGGGTGTGCTCGCCGTGGTCGTCGCGGTCTGGGGCGCCGTCGCGGCGCGTGGCTGGGCGGCGACGTCGGGCCGGCACGAGCGCGCGGACGCCGCGGCGCCAGGCGCCACCGCGGGCGCCCCCGGCCGGCGCGCCACCCGAACCTCCGCCGCCGACGACGGCACCGCCGCCGGACCGGACGACGAGATCGACCCGCACGACGCCTGGGACGCGCTGTCCCGGGGCGACGACCCCACGGGCCGCTGACCTGACCTGGAACGGTTAGGCTGAGCGCGTACCGCACGACACGAAAGGCACCCACCCGCGATGACCGAGAACAAGCCCGAGATCGCCTACCTGCCGCCGGGCGTCCCGCCGAACAACCATGGCCACACCGTCGCCGCCTGGGTGACGATGGCCGGCATCACGCTGGGTGCGCTGATCGCCTCGTGGGGTGTCATCGTGGCGCAGTCCTCGTCGGCCTGGCTAGTGATCTTCGTGCTCGGCTTCGTGGTGATCGGCGCCTCGCTGATCGTCGGCCTGGTGCTGCGCAACCTGGGTATGGGCCAGAAGAAGGTCCAGCGGTAACGCCATGACGGCCGAGGCGACGAGCGAGACGAGGACCGAGGCGGCGACCGACCTCGCGATGCCCGCGAGGTCTGCCCCGCTGCCCCGGAACAACCTCGGGGCCTGGTCGCTCGTGCTCGGCCTCGCGTCGGTGTTCCTCCTGCTGGGCGTCATCACCGGCATCCCGGCCATCATCGTCGGCAACCAGGGCCGCAGGGCCGTGCGCGCCGGCGAGGCGGACAACGAAGGCATGGCGATGACCGGCGTCGTGCTGGGCTGGATCTCGCTCGCGATGCTGGCCGTGGTCATCGTGCTGGTGATCGCCCGCTTCCTGGCGGGTGGGCCCGATTCCTGAGGTGTCCGGCGAGGTGTCCGGCGAGGGGCCCGGCGAGGTCTCCGGCCCTTCCACCCGCAGCAGCGCCCGGCCCGCCGTCCCCTCGGCGCTCCGGGCGCCGCTGCTCACGGGGGCCGCGGTCGGCGCGGCGACGCTGCTGCTGGCGCTGCGCGACCCCCACGTGCCCGGCTCCTACGGGTTCTGCCCGCTGCTGGAGCTGACCGGCCTGGCCTGCCCCCTGTGCGGCGGGCTGCGCGCGACGCACGACCTGGCCCATCTCGACCTGGCGGGCGCCTGGTCGGCGAACGCGCTGTGGACCGTGACCGCCCCCGTCGTGGTCGTCCTCTGGCTGGTGTGGCTCGTGTCCGCCGCGCGCGGGCGGCCCGTCAAGGGCCTGTCCAGCACCGCGGGCTGGGTCACCCTCGGCGTCGCCCTGGCGTTCTTCGTGGCACGCAACCTCCCGGTGCTGCAGCCGTACCTGACGCCATGGGCCTGACCTCGTGGGCCCTGCGGGACGGGCCGGACATCGTGGGCCGGACGCCGTCGTCCCGACCCGTCGGACCTGGCCCCGGGGCCGGTCAGGTGGTCCACAGGAAGTCCTCGGACCACGCCCGGCAGGGGATCTGACGGGACGTCGTCTCACGGTCCGGGAGTGGTCAGGACCACACCCCGGGTCCGCCTACGATGGCCATGGGGCGATCGCCCCGGCAAGCGTACGAGGCGTAGCACGAGGGCAGAGCAAGGGCACGGGGAGGCTCATTACATGTCGGTCCTGGAGGACATCGTCGCGGGGGTTCGTGAGGACCTCGCGGAGCGCGAGGCACGTGTGTCTCTCGACGCGCTCAAGGAGCGCGCCACCGCTGTGCCCGGTGCCCTCGAGTGCCTCGGCCGCCTGAAGCAGGCGGACGCGGTCTCGGTGATCGCCGAGGTGAAGCGCTCGAGCCCGAGCAAGGGCTCGCTGGCACAGATCGACGACCCGGCGGCGCTCGCCGCCGAGTACGAGACCGGCGGCGCGTCCGCGATCTCCGTGCTCACCGAGCAGCGCCGGTTCAACGGCTCGCTCGCGGACCTGGACGCCGTGCGCGGCCGGGTGGACGTCCCGGTGCTCCGCAAGGACTTCGTGGTGACGCCCTACCAGGTGTGGGAGGCACGTGCGCACGGCGCCGACCTGGTGCTGCTGATCGTCGCCGCCCTGGAGCAGACGGTGCTCGAGTCGCTCGTCGAGCGCGTGCACTCGCTCGGCATGACCGCCCTGGTCGAGGCGCACAGCCTCGAGGAGGTCCGCCGCGCCGTCGGTGCGGGCGCCCGGGTGGTCGGCGTCAACCACCGCAACCTGAAGACCCTCGAGCTCGACCGCGGCCTGTTCCGCAGCCTCGCCGAGTACATCCCGGACGACGTGATCAAGATCGCGGAGTCCGGCATCCGTGGCCCGCACGACGTGATGGAGATGGCGCGCGCCGGTGCCGACGGCGTCCTGGTGGGCGAGGCCCTGGTGACCGACGGCGCGCCGCGCGCCTCGGTGGCCGACCTCGTCGCAGCGGGCTCGCACCCGTCGCTGCGGTCCGTCCGTCCGGCTTGAAGGGATCCGAGGTGACCTCCGTGAAGCTGTCCGACGTCTCCGGCCCGTACTTCGGTGAGTACGGCGGGCGGTTCGTGCCCGAGGCGCTCATCGCCGCGCTCGACGAGCTCGACACCGAGTTCCGCAAGGCGGCCGACGACCCCGAGTTCGCCGCCGAGCTGCAGCGCCTCCACCGGGAGTACACCGGCCGGCCCAGCCCGCTGACCGAGGTGCCGCGGTTCGCCGCGCACGCGGGCGAGGCCCGGGTGTTCCTCAAGCGCGAGGACCTCAACCACACCGGCTCGCACAAGATCAACAACGTGCTGGGGCAGGCCCTGCTGGTCAAGCGCATGGGCAAGAAGCGCCTCATCGCGGAGACCGGAGCGGGCCAGCACGGCGTCGCGACGGCCACCGCCGCCGCCCTGATGGACCTCGAGTGCGTGGTCTACATGGGCGAGGAGGACACGCGCAGGCAGGCCCTGAACGTGGCGCGCATGCGCCTGCTCGGCGCCGAGGTCGTGCCGGTGAAGATCGGCTCGCGCACCCTCAAGGACGCGATCAACGAGGCCCTGCGCGACTGGGTGGCCAACGTCGAGACCACGCACTACCTCCTGGGCACGGTCACGGGCCCGCACCCGTTCCCCGAGATGGTGCGCCAGTTCCACCGCATCATCGGCGAGGAGGCGCGCGAGCAGGTCCTGGAGCGTGCGGGCCGCCTGCCCGACGTCGTCGCGGCGTGCGTCGGCGGCGGGTCGAACGCGCTGGGCATCTTCAACGCGTTCCTCGACGACAAGGACGTCGAGCTGCGCGGCTTCGAGGCCGGCGGCGAGGGCGTCACCTCCGGCCTGCACGCCGCCCGGTTCAGCGGGGGCGCGCCGGGCGTGCTGCACGGCGCCCGCTCGTACCTGCTGCAGGACGACGACGGCCAGACCCTGCCCAGCCACTCGGTGTCGGCGGGCCTCGACTACCCGAGCGTCGGCCCGGCCCACGCCTGGCTGCACGACCTGGGCCGCGCGACCTACGAGCCGGTGACCGACGACGAGGCCATGGAGGCGTTCCGCCTGCTGTGCCGCACCGAGGGCATCATCCCGGCGATCGAGTCGGCGCACGCCCTCGCGGGCGCGCTGCGCGTCGGCAGGGCGGCGGCCGAGCAGGGGCGCACGGGACCGGACGGCGAGCCGCTCCTGATCCTCGTGAACCTGTCCGGTCGCGGTGACAAGGACGTGGCGACGGCGGCCCGCTGGTTCGGGCTGCTCGACGGGGCCAACGGCGGCGTCGCCGCTGAAGAGCTCGAGCGGCAGGAGGGCCGGGGATGAGCACTGTGACCGAGTCGGCAACCGGGCCGGCCACCGGACGGCAGACCGGCGACCTGATCGCCCACCTGCGCGAGCAGGAGAACCGGGCGGCCCTCGTGGGCTACCTGCCGGTCGGCTACCCGACCGTCGACCGGTCGGTCGAGGCGCTCAAGACGCTCGTCGACCACGGCGTCGACGTGATCGAGCTCGGCGTCCCGTACACCGACCCCGTGCTGGACGGGCCGGTCATCCAGCAGGCGGCACAGGGCGCGCTCGACGCCGGCGCGCGGGTCGCGGACGTGTTCCGCGTGGTGCGGGAGCTGACCGACTACGCGCCGCACGTTCCCGTGCTCGTCATGACCTACTGGAACCCGGTGCTGAAGTACGGGCCGGACGCGTTCGCACGTGACCTGGCCGCCGCGGGCGGCGCAGGGCTGATCACGCCGGACCTGATCCCCGACGAGGCCGCCGACTGGCTCGCCGCGAGCGAGGCGCACGGGCTGGACCGCGTGTTCCTCGTGGCCCCGAGCTCGACGACCCAGCGGCTGCGCCTGACCGTCGGCGCGACGCGCGGCTTCGTCTACGCGGCGTCGCTCATGGGCGTGACGGGGGAGCGGACGCAGGTGGGCTCGCGCGCCGAGCAGCTCGTCACCGACACCCGTGCGGCCGGCGCCGTCAACGTCTGCGTCGGCCTCGGTGTCTCGACGGGGGCGCAGGCGGCCGAGGTGGGCCGGTTCGCCGACGGCGTCATCGTCGGCTCGGCGCTGGTGCGTCCGCTGCTCTCCGACGGCCCGCTCTCGGACGCCGACTGGGCGATCCGTCTCACGAATCTGGCCGAGGTGACGGAGGACCTCGCCGCCGGGGTACGGTCGGCGCGCGCTATCGCGCCCACCGATACACCCGATGCCGCCGAACAAGGCGGCGTGACCACTTCCGGAGAGGCTCTGTGACGCTGCTGACCGCACTGCCGGCTGCTCTGTACGTCGAGCTGCCTGCGTTGCTGTCCGCTGCGCCCGTCACGCAGGTCGGCACGGAGATACCCAGCCCCGCCGAGCACACCTGGTACCTCGGGATCTTCCCGCTGCGTGCCTACGCGCTGGCCATCCTCGCGGGGATCGCCATCGCCCTCTGGATGACCGCCAGGCGCTGGAAGGCGCGCGGGGGCAACCCGGAGGACGTCCTGGAGATCGCGTTCTGGGCGGTGCCGTTCGGCATCGTCGGGGGCCGGATCTACCACGTGCTCTCCTCTCCGGACCGGTATTTCGGCGAGAACTTCGCGGGCGGGGGCGACCCGGTCACGGCGCTCTACGTCTGGGAGGGCGGCCTCGGCATCTGGGGCGCGATAGCGCTCGGCGCCGTCGGGGCGTGGCTGGGCTGCCGGCAGAAGGGCGTCAGGTTCTCGTCGTTCGCCGACGCCGTCGCGCCGGGCCTCCTGGTCGCGCAGGGCGTCGGCCGGCTCGGCAACTGGTTCAACCAGGAGCTGTACGGGCGGCCCACCGAGCTGCCCTGGGGCCTGCGCATCGACGCGGAGCACGTGGTGTCGAACCCGGCGACGGGCGTGGCGTACCCGGAGGGCACGCTGTTCCACCCGACGTTCCTGTACGAGCTCCTGTGGTGCTTTCTGATGGCCGGGGTTCTGCTCTTTCTAGACCGTCGGTTCAAGTTGGGTCATGGGCGGGTATTCTGGGCGTACGTCCTGCTCTACACTCTCGGACGGGTCTGGATCGAGATGCTCCGCATCGACGATGCGGAGCTGGTCCTGGGGCTACGCCTCAACGTCTGGACGTCGATCCTCCTGGGCCTCGCGGCCCTCGTGGTCTCGGTCGTGCTGGCTCGGAAGTTCCCCACCAGGGAAGAGTCGGTACGGCTGCGGCCGAAGGGGGATGATCCGTCGGCCGGGAGCCCGGCCGACCCAGAGTCGGACCCGGAGTCGGACCCAGAGTCAGACCCGGCAAGTGCAGGGACCGGTGCGGCAGCCGCCGAGCCGGAGGAAGTGAAGACAGCAGCAGTGGAGGGGTCCGACGCGGACACCTCCGCGCGCACCTGAGGGGCACGGCGCCGGGACCACCGGCCGACGAGCCCCCTGACCGACCGGGCCGCCGTCGTCCCGGACCACCGCAAGGAACTGCGCCCGGCTACGGCCGGGTGCCTGTGAGGACCCATGACCAAGCCGTTGCCGATACAGAGGGTTGGGCTGCCCGCGCAGACGTTTGATGGCGGACTGTACGACCCGGCGGCCGAGCACGACGCGTGTGGCGTCGCCTTCGTGGCGACCCTGCGCGGCACGCCCGGACGTGACATCGTCGATGCCGGGCTGACCGCCCTGCTGAACCTCGACCACCGCGGCGCGGTGGGGGCTGAGGAGGACAGCGGCGACGGCGCCGGGATCCTCACCCAGATCCCTGACGCGTTCATCCGTGACGTGGTGGGCGTCGACCTGCCGCCCGCCGGCATGTACGCGATCGGTACGGCGTTCCTGCCGACCGACGACGCCGAGCGCGACGCCGTCATCAGCCGCGTCGAGGCGCTGGCCGCCGAGGAGAAGCTCGACGTCCTGGCGTGGCGCGACGTCCCGGTGGACGCCGGGATCGTCGGCCCGACGGCGCGCGCCTCGATGCCGGTGTTCCGGCAGATCGTCGTGGCCGACCCCTCACGCGGGCTGTCCGGCATCGACCTGGACCGGCGCACGTACCGTCTGCGCAAGCGTGCCGAGATCGAGCTGGGCCTGTACTTCGCCTCGCTCAGCGCCCGCACGCTCACGTACAAGGGCATGCTGACCACCGCGCAGCTCGAGCCGTTCTTCCCGGACCTGTCCGACCCCAGGTACGCCACCGAGCTCGCCCTGGTCCACTCGCGGTTCTCCACCAACACGTTCCCCTCGTGGCCGCTGGCCCAGCCGTTCCGGCTGCTGGCCCACAACGGCGAGATCAACACCGTGCGCGGCAACCGCAACTGGGTCGCGGCGCGCGAGGGCACCATGGAGTCCGAGCTGCTCGGCGACCTGAAGGCGCTGCAGCCGGTCTGCTCGCCCGGGGCGAGCGACTCGGCGAGCTTCGACGAGGTCCTCGAGCTCCTGCACCTGAGCGGCCGGTCGCTGCCGCACTCGGTGCTGATGATGGTCCCGGAGGCCTGGGAGAACAACCCCGGCATGGACCCCGCGCTGCGCGCGTTCTACGAGTTCAACGCGAACCTCATCGAGCCGTGGGACGGCCCCGCCTCGCTCACGTTCACCGACGGCACCCTGATCGGCGCCGTGCTGGACCGCAACGGCCTGCGCCCCGGGCGCTGGTGGGTCACCGAGGACGGGCTGGTCGTGCTGGCCTCCGAGGCCGGCGTGCTCGACATCGACCCGGCCACCGTGGTCCGCAAGGGCCGCCTGGAGCCCGGCAAGATGTTCCTCGTGGACACCGGCTCCGGCCGGATCGTCGAGGACGAGGAGGTCAAGTCCTCCCTCGCGTCGTTGCACCCGTACGGCGACTGGATCCGTGAGCACTCGGTCCGCCTCGAGGACCTGCCGGACCGGGAGCACGTGGCGCACAGCCCGGCCTCGGTGCGGCGTCGGCAGCGCGCCTTCGGCTACACCGAGGAAGAGCTCAAGATCATTCTGTCGCCGATGGCGACAACGGGTGGCGAGCCGCTCGGCGCCATGGGCTCCGACACGCCCGTCGCGGTGCTCTCGCAGCGCCCGCGGCTCCTGTTCGACTACTTCACGCAGATGTTCGCGCAGGTGACCAACCCGCCGCTGGACGCGATCCGCGAGGAGCTGGTCACGGCCATCGGCAGCGCCATCGGCCCGGAGCCGAACCTGCTGGCCGACCTGCCGGAGCACGCGCGCAAGCTCGTCCTCGGCTTCCCGGTGCTGGACAACGACCAGCTCGCCAAGGTCGTGCACGTCGAGCGTGACGAGGAGCTGGAGGGCGTCTTCCATGCCGAGACCATCCAGGGCCTGTACGAGGTCTCGGGCGGTGGCGCCGCTCTCCTGACCCGGCTCGAGGAGATCTTCGCCGACGTCGACCGGTACGTGGAGCAGGGCGCGAGCTTCCTCGTGCTCTCCGACCGTGACGCCAACTCCGAGCTCGCCCCGATCCCGTCGCTGCTGCTGACCAGCGCCGTGCACCACCACCTGGTGCGCAAGCACACCCGTAACCGGGTGTCGCTCGTGGTCGAGGCGGGCGACGTGCGCGAGGTGCACCACGTCGCGCTCCTGATCGGCTACGGCGCGGCCGCGATCAACCCGTACCTGGCGATGGAGACGGTCGAGGACCTCGCCCGCCGCGGGTACCTGGACGTCACGCCCGAGCAGGCGGTCGCCAACCTGATCAAGGCGCTCGGCAAGGGCGTGCTCAAGGTGATGTCCAAGATGGGCATCTCCACGATCATGTCCTACCGCGGCGCGCAGATCTTCGAGGCCATCGGCCTGTCCCACGACCTGGTCGAGGACTACTTCACCGGCACCACCTCGCGGCTCGGCGGCATCGGCCTGGACGTCATCGCGGCAGAGGTCGCGGCCCGCCACGCCGAGGCCTACCCGCCGTCCGGCAACAAGAAGCCGGGCGAGCGCCTGACGACCGGTGGCGAGTACCAGTGGCGGCGCGACGGCGAGGACCACCTCTTCGACCCCGAGACCGTCTTCCGCCTCCAGCACGCCACGCGGTCCGGCCGGATGGACATCTTCCGGCAGTACACGCGGCGCGTGGACGAGCAGTCGAACCGCCTCATGACGCTGCGCGGCCTGCTGCGCTTCAGCCCCGACCGCGAGCCGGTGCCGATCGACGAGGTCCAGCCGGTCAGCGAGATCGTCAAGCTGTTCAACACGGGCGCCATGTCCTACGGCTCCATCTCGGCCGAGGCGCACGAGACCCTCGCGATCGCGATGAACCGCCTCGGCGGCCGGTCCAACACGGGCGAGGGCGGCGAGGACCCGGAGCGGCTGTACGACGACGAGCGCCGCTCGCGCGTCAAGCAGATCGCGTCGGGCCGGTTCGGCGTCACGTCGGAGTACCTGACGCACGCAACGGACATCCAGATCAAGCTCGCGCAGGGCGCCAAGCCCGGCGAGGGCGGCCAGCTCCCCGGGCCGAAGGTCTACCCGTGGGTCGCCAAGACCCGGCACTCGACGCCGGGCGTCGGGCTGATCTCGCCGCCGCCGCATCACGACATCTACTCGATCGAGGACCTGGCCCAGCTCATCCACGACGCCAAGAACGCCAACCCGGACGCGCGCGTGCACGTCAAGCTGGTCAGCGAGTTCGGCGTCGGCACGGTGGCGACGGGGGTCTCCAAGGCGCACGCCGACGTCGTCCTCATCTCGGGGCACGACGGCGGTACCGGCGCCTCGCCGCTCACGTCGCTCAAGCACGCGGGCACGCCCTGGGAGATCGGCCTGGCCGAGACCCAGCAGACGCTGGTGCTCAACGACCTGCGCGACCGCATCGTCGTGCAGGTGGACGGCCAGATGAAGACCGGCCGCGACGTGATCGTCGCGGCGCTGCTCGGGGCCGAGGAGTTCGGTTTCGCGACGGCGCCCATGGTGGTCTCGGGCTGCGTCATGATGCGCGTCTGCCACCTGGACACGTGCCCGGTCGGCGTCGCCACGCAGAACCCCGAGCTGCGCAGCCGGTTCACCGGCAAGCCGGAGTTCGTCGTGAACTTCTTCGAGTTCATCGCGCAGGAGGTGCGTGAGCACCTGGCGGCGCTCGGGTTCCGCAGCCTCGAGGAGGCCGTCGGCCAGGTGCAGGTGCTCGACACCCGCAGGGCCGTCGACCACTGGAAGGCGCAGGGCCTCGACCTGACTCCCGTGCTGGCACGGCCGCAGCTCAAGGAGGGCTCCTCGCTGCGGCACACGACGGCGCAGGACCACGGCCTGGCGAGGGCGCTGGACAACCAGCTCATCGCGGCGGCGGCGCCGGCGCTCGACCGGGGCGAGCCCGTCACGATCGAGCTCCCCGTGCGGAACGTGAACCGGACGGTCGGCACGATGCTCGGCCACGAGGTGACCAAGCGCTACCGTGGCGAGGGCCTGCCCGACGACACGATCTCCGTGACGCTGACCGGTTCGGCGGGCCAGTCGCTCGGCGCGTTCCTGCCCCGCGGCATCACCCTGCGCCTGTTCGGCGACGCCAACGACTACGTCGGCAAGGGCCTGTCGGGCGGGCGCATAGCGGTCCGCCCCGACAAGGCGGCCGTGCTCGACGGCGCCAACGTCATCGCGGGCAACGTCATCGGCTACGGCGCCACCTCCGGCGAGGTGTACCTGCGCGGTCGCGTGGGGGAGCGGTTCGGCGTGCGCAACTCCGGCGCCACCCTCGTCGCGGAGGGCGTGGGTGACCACGCGTGCGAGTACATGACCGGCGGCACCGTGCTGGTGCTCGGGCCGACGGGCCGCAACGTCGGCGCAGGCATGTCCGGCGGCACCGCGTACTTCCTGGACCTGCGGGTCTCGCGCGTCAACCAGGCGGCGCTGGAGGCGGGCGAGCTCGCGATCGGCGTGCTGGACGACGCGGACTGGGAGACCGTGCGCGGCCTGCTGGAGCGGCACCACGCGGAGACCGGCTCGGCCGTCGCCGCGGAGCTGCTCGCCGACCCCGAGGCGGCACGCGGTCGGTTCAGCCGCCTGCTGCCTCCCGGCTGGGCGCGGGTGCGCCTCGCCCTCGCCGAGGCTCAGGCCGCCGGCACCGACATCTCGGGCACGTCCCAGTGGGACCCGTCCGTGTGGAACCAGATCATGGAGGTGGCACGTGGCTGACCCCCGGGGATTTCTCAAGGTGCGGGAGCGCGAGCTCCCGCCGAACCGGCCCGTCGAGGTGCGCCTCATGGACTGGAAGGACACGCACGCCCACCGGGCGGAGGGCCAGCCGTTCCTGAAGGAGCAGGCCGGCCGCTGCATGGACTGCGGCGTGCCGTTCTGCCACCAGGGCTGCCCGCTCGGCAACCTGATCCCGGACTGGAACGACCTGGTGTGGCGCGGCCAGTGGGCCGACGCGATCGACCGCCTGCACGCCACGAACAACTTCCCGGAGTTCACCGGGCGGGTGTGCCCGGCGCCGTGCGAGTCGTCCTGCGTGCTGAGCATCAACCAGCCCGCCGTGACGATCAAGAACGTCGAGGTCTCGATCATCGACGAGGCGTTCGCCCGCGGTCTGGTCACCCCGCACGTCCCTGAGCGGCTCACCGGTTCGACGGTCGCCGTCGTCGGTTCGGGCCCCGCAGGCCTGGCCGCGGCGCAGCAGCTCACGCGTGCCGGCCACACCGTCGTCGTCTACGAGCGGGACGACGCCGTCGGCGGCCTCCTGCGCTACGGCATCCCGGACTTCAAGCTCGAGAAGCTGCACATCGACCGCCGGCTGGCGCAGATGGAGGCCGAGGGCACACGGTTCCGGACCGGCGTGGCGATCGGCAAGGACATGAGCTGGGACGCCCTGCGCCGCCGGTTCGACGCCGTCGTGGTCGCCACGGGCGCGACGGTGCCGCGCGACCTGCCCCTGCCGGGGCGGGACCTGGCGGGCATCCACTACGCGATGGACTACCTGACGCCCGCCAACAAGGCGGTCGCGGCGGGTACGCCCGACGACCTGCCCGAGGGCGCGCCGTCGGCCGCGGGCAAGCACGTGGTCATCATCGGCGGCGGCGACACCGGCTCGGACTGCCTCGGCACCGCGCTGCGCCAGGGCGCCGCGAGCGTCACCACGCTCGCCATCGGCAAGAAGCCGCCGCTGGAGCGCCCGGCGAACCAGCCGTGGCCGACCGACCCCATCCTGTTCGAGGTCTCGACCTCGCACGAGGAGGGCGGCGAGCGCACCTACCTCGCCTCGACCGTCGAGTTCCTGGCCGACGCCGACGGCAACGTCCGCGCCCTCAAGGTCGCGGAGACCCAGTACCTGCCCGACGGACGCCGCGCGGCCACCCCCGGCACGGAGCGGGAGATCCCCGCGGACCTCGTGCTCGTGGCGATGGGGTTCACCGGCCCCGAGACCGGCGTGCTCGAGGAGCAGACCGGCATCGAGGTCACCGAGCGTGGCCTGGTCGCCCGCGGCGACGACTACGCTGCAAGCCTGCCCGGAGTTTTCGTGGCCGGCGACGCCGGTCGCGGGCAGTCCCTCATCGTGTGGGCCATCGCGGAGGGCCGCGCAGCGGCCGCCGCGGCTGATACCTACCTGCAGGGCAGCACCGAGCTGCCTGCCCCGGTGCGTCCGCGCACGTTCGCTCTGCGGTCGTGACCGGAGAACCCGCCCGGGAGTTGTTCACCCCCACAGGGCGCTGCGGCGCCCACCTGCCTAGGCTGGAGACATGCGCAGAGCCAAGATCGTGTGCACCATCGGACCCGCTACGGAGTCGCCGGAGAAACTTCGGGAGCTCGTAGACGCCGGCATGAACGTGGCGCGGATCAACCGCAGCCACGGCGAGCAGGAGGCGCACGCGGCGGTCTACCGTCACGTGCGTGAGGCCGCGAAGGCGGCCGGGAAGTCGGTCGCCGTACTCGTCGACCTGCAGGGCCCCAAGATCCGGCTCGGCCGGTTCGCCGGGGACGAGAAGCACTTCCTGAACAAGGGCGACACCTTCACCATCACCACCGAGGACATCCTCGGCAGCCGGGAGATCGTGTCGACCACCCACAAGGGTCTGCCGAGCGACGCCCAGATCGGTGACCCGCTGCTGATCGACGACGGCAAGGTGCGCGTGCGCGTCACCGCCGTCGACGGACCGCGGGTCATCACCGAGGTCGAGGTCCCTGGCCCCGTCTCGAACAACAAGGGCATCAACCTGCCCGGCGTCGCGGTCTCCGTGCCGGCCCTGTCCGACAAGGACGAGTCCGACCTGCGCTGGGCGCTCCAGCTCGGCGCCGACTTCATCGCGCTGTCGTTCGTGCGGTCCGCCAAGGACTACGAGGACGTCCGCCGGGTGATGGAGGAGGAGGGCCGCACGGTCCCCGTCATCGCCAAGATCGAGAAGCCGCAGGCCGTCGAGAACCTGGCCGAGGTCATCGCCGCGTTCGACGGCGTCATGGTGGCCCGTGGTGACCTCGCGGTCGAGATGCCCCTGGAGCAGGTGCCGCTCGTCCAGAAGCGGATCGTCGAGATGGCGCGGCGCAACGCCAAGCCGGTCATCGTCGCAACGCAGGTGCTCGAGTCCATGACGACGTCGCCGACGCCGACCCGCGCCGAGGCCTCGGACTGCGCCAACGCCGTGCTCGACGGCGCCGACGCCGTGATGCTGTCCGGCGAGACCTCGGTGGGCGACTACCCGATCGTCACGGTCGAGACCATGGCCCGGATCATCGAGGCAACGGAGGAGGCAGGCCGGGAGCGCATCGCGCCGCTCGGTTCCACGCCGCACACGCGTGGTGGCGCCATCACCCGTGCCGCCGCCGAGATCGGCGAGACGCTCGGGGTCAAGTACCTCGTGACGTTCACGCAGTCCGGTGACTCCGCGCGCCGGATGTCCCGCCTGCGCTCGTCGATCCCGCTGCTCGCCTTCACCCCGGAGCAGGACGTCGCCAACACGCTCGCCCTGACCTGGGGCACCACCGAGTACCTGGTGCCGAAGGTCGACAACGTCGACGCCATGGTGGACCAGGTGGACCTGACCCTCCAGGACCAGGGCCTCGCCGAGAAGGGCGACCTGGTGGTCGTCGTCTCGGGTGCGCCGGTGGGCGTCCCGGGTACGACCAACTCGATCCTGGTGCACCGCATCGGTTCGCACGTGGACGGCCGCAGCGCGAACTGACGCACTCCCTGTCAGACGCTCCCGGACGTGTCAGACGCTCAGGTCACCCAGGTGAGC
>NZ_JBHXBG010000091.1:0-23027 GCF_042726755.1 Promicromonospora sp. NPDC060271
TCCCAGGTCCGCTGGACCTGGGACGACACCAACAACTGGTACCCGGCCCTGCTCGCCGAGGGCGTCCGCGTCGACCGGGCGCACGACCTGCGCCTCGCGCACGCGGTCCTGCGCACGTCGGTGCTCTCGGCTCGCACCGCGCTCGCCGAGGCAGGACCCGGTGCGTGGGACCGCCTCGCGCCCGTCCCGCCGCCGGGCGGGCCGACGGCGGCCGCGCTGCGCCGTCCCGACCGGCACCCCGGCTCCGAACCGCTCTTCGACCTCGGCGAGATCGCCGCGCCCGCGACCCGGGCCGGGACCGACCGAAACGTCCGGCGCGAGGGCGACGAGGGGCCGAACGGCCCGGAGGCGCCAGGCGGTGGGCAGGGGAACGACGAGACCCTAGACCCCGCCGCCGAGCTGACCGCCCAGCTCGCGGCCCTCAAGGACAGCACCGAACCCGGCCGCCTGCGGCTCCTGCTCGCGGCCGAGTCGGCGGGGGCGCTCGCGGCCGCCGAGATGCACCGTGCCGGGCTGCCGTGGCGCGGCGACATCCACGACGAGATCCTGACGGAGGCGCTGGGCCCACGACCCCGGCCGGGTGCGCGCCCGGCGAAGCTCGAAGCGCTCGCCGACCGGATCCGCGAGGCCATCGACGCTCCGCCGACGCTCAACCCCGACTCCCACCCGGACCTGCTGCGCGCCATGGAGTACGCGGGTGTGGGCGCGCGGAGCCTGCGCAAGTGGGAGCTGGAGAAGCTCGACCATCCGGTGATCGCCCCGCTCCTGGAGTACAAGGGCCTCTACCGCCTCTACACGGCCAACGGCTGGAACTGGCTGGACACCTGGGCCCCGGACGGCCGGTTCCGGATGGAGTACGTGGTCGGCGGGGTGGTCACGGGCCGGTGGGCCAGCACGGGAGGCGGCGCGCTGTCGCTGCCCCACACCGTCCGGCGGGCGGTGACCGCCGATCCGGGGTGGACGTTCGTCGTCGCCGACGCCGCCCAGCTCGAGCCACGGGTGCTGGCCGCCCTGGCTCGCGACGAGCGCATGGCCGCGGCGGGGCGCAGCAAGGACGGCGCGAACACGGACATGTACGCGGGGATCGTCGCGGCGGGCGCCGTCGACTCCCGTGAGCACGCGAAGGTCGGCATGCTCGGCGCGATGTACGGGGGCACCACGGGTGTCAGCGCACAGGTGCTGCCGCGGCTGGCCCGCGCGTTCCCGCAGGCCATCGACCTGGTCGAGCGGGCGGCACGGGCGGGCGAGCGCGGTGAGCGGGTGACGACGCGGCTCGGCCGCAGCTCGCCGCTGCCCGGCGACTCGTGGGCCGCCGTCCAGGGTTCGGCGTTCGACGAGGACGCCGGGGCCGACGCCCAGTCGCGCGCCCGCAGCCAGACCCGGTCCTGGGGCCGGTTCACCCGGAACTTTGTGGTCCAGGGCACCGCCGCCGAGTGGGCGCTGTGCTGGATCGCGTCCATCCGCCGCCGGCTCTGGGCGATGGGGGAGGCCCCCGCCGACGCCACGCCCGGGCTCGCCCCCGCACCGTTCGACAGGCGCCCGCACCTGGTGTTCTTCCTGCACGACGAGGTGGTGGTGCACGCACCGGCGGCGCTCGCCGAGGAGGTGGCCCACGAGGTGCGCGCCGCCGCGGACGAGGCCGGGCGCCTGCTCTTCGGCGACTTCCCGGTGGACTTCCCGCTCAGCGTCGCCGTCACGGAGAGCTACGCGGACGGCAAGGGCTGAGCCCGGGTCGCGAGCACTCAGCCCGCGAGCAGCCCGACCGCCGCCGTGACCACCTGCGCCGAGCGCAGGGCCGCGTCGTCCACATGCGTGAGGAACTCGGTGCCGTCGGGAGCGCACAGGTCGGAGACGGCCCGCACCGAGACGAAGCCGGCGCCGAAGTTGTAACAGAGCTGGGCGAGCGCGGCCGACTCCATGTCGATGGCGAGCATGTCGGGGAAGTCGGCGCGGAGCCGCAGCGCGAGGTCGGCGGTGGCGAACTTCTCGCCCGAGCCGATGGTGCCCTCGCGCAGCACCTGACCGGCGACGCTCGCGGCGGCCTGCCGGACGGCATCGGCGAGCCCCGGTGCGGCGTCGTACGCCTCCGGCATGCCGGGCACCTGGCCGAGCACGTATCCGAAGGCGCGGGCGTCGGCGTCCGCGTTGACCAGGCGTGAGCCCAGCACGACGTCGCCGACCGCGACGTCCTTGCCGAGCCCGCCGGCGCTGCCTGCGCTGATCAGCGGCACGTCCGTGCCGTGGCGGAGGATCGCGCTCGTGCCAGCCGCAGTCGCGTTGACGAAGCCAATGCCACTGCGCACCAGCACCACCGGCTGCCCGGCGAGGGTGACGTGCCGGAACTCGGCACGGCCAACGCGCTCCGGCTCGGCCACCTCGGACGCGAGGTCGAGGAACGGCGCGGCCTCGTCGTCCATCGCGACGAGCACGACGGCGACGGGCGTTCCCGCGCCCACCGCTCGGCCCACTGCTCGGCTCACTGCTCGGTGGCCGCGTCGCGTGCGGCCGCCGCACGGGCGGCTGCGTCACGGACCGCCGCGTCGGCGGCCGAGGCCTCGCCCGGGGCGCCGTCGGCGAACACCTGGGACCACACGCCGCGCGCCGACAGGAACACGGAAGCGGCCTCCTGCGCGCCCGCGAGGGTGTGGTTCGCACCCCAGCCGCACTGCACCTCGTTGGCGGCGGGCACCTCGGTCGCGGCGACGATGTCACGCATCGTGGCCTCGATGAGGCGCAGCACGTCCTCGTAGGCGGGCTCGCCCTGCAGCATCAGGTAGAAGCCGGTCTGGCAGCCCATCGGGGAGAAGTCCAGGACGGCGTCGGAGTGGTTGCGGGAGTGCTCCGCGAACAGGTGCTCCAGCGAGTGCACGGTCGGCATCTCGAGGTGCGCGACGTTGGGCTGCGTGAACCGCACGTCGTACTTGACGATCACGCCCCCTGCCGCGAGCTCCTTGCGGTCGGCGAGGCGCACGTACGGCGCGGCCACGGCGCGGTGGTCCAGGTTGAAGGACTCGACGTTCATGCGGGGTGCTTGCTCGGTCACGGTACGAGCCTATGCCGTCTGCGCCTGCCGGACGTGCGAACGGGCGTGCTCGACCGCTGCCGGCAGGTCGGCGAACAGGTGGCTCTCGTGCCGCAGCATCCGGTGCAGGCCCACGGCCTCCAGCAGCCTGCGGTGCTGCGGCTGGACGCCCTTGACCAGCACCATGACACCGCGCCGCTCGAGCTCCAGTACCAGGTCGGCGAGCGCGCGCGCCCCGGTGGCGTCGACGAGCTGCACGTGGGAGAGGCGCAGGATCACGACCTCCACCGTCTCCGCCTGCGCCGTGACCTCGCCGAGGATCCGGTCGGACGCCCCGAAGAACATCGCGCCGTCGAGCCGGAACAGGGCGATGCGCTCGTCGCCCTCGTGTGCGACACCGGGCAGCGGCTCGCGGTGCACCGACGTCGCTCCCGCCACGGCCCGCAGGGCGAAGAACGCGGCGACGAGCAGGCCGATCTGGACGGCGTCGATGAGATCGAACGCCACGGTGATGACGGCGGTGATCACGAACGTGAGCGCGTCCGGACGCGTGGAGGTCAGCACCGAGCGGATGGTCGCCGCACCGATCATGCGGAACGACGTCACCATGAGCACCCCTGCCAGCGCGGCGAGCGGTATCCGACCCACCGGCCCCGTGGCCAGGTAGATCACGGCGAGGATCACCAGCGCGTGCACGACGGCGGCCAGGCGCGTGCGGGCGCCGGAACGCACGTTGACCGCGGTGCGTGCGATGGCGCCGGTCGCGGGGATGCCGCCGAACACGCCGCTCGCGAGCGACGCCAGCCCCTGGCCCACCAGCTCCCGGTCGGGGTGGTAGGGCCCGGTGCCCTGGTCGCGGGTCTGCTCCCCGGCGTCGGCCGAGCCGTCACCCGCGCGCTTGCCCCGACGCCCGACGGACATCCCGGCGGCGACCCGCGCCGACAGCAACGACTCGATGGCGGCCAGCGCCGCGACCGCGAGGGCCGCGCCGACGAGATCGCGGACGGCGTCCGGCGTCGCGTCGGGGAGCACCGGGAACGGGAGCGAGCTGGGCAGCTCACCGATGCGTGGCACGGGCGCGTCCAGCACCTCCGCCAGCACGGTCACCAGCGCGACGGCGACGAGCGACGCAGGCAGCGCGCTGGCCACCCGCGGCAGCACGAGCATCACCGCCGCGACGACGGCCACCACACCGAGGGTCCAGACCCAGGTGGGGGTCCCGGCTCCGTGCACGACGCCGTCGACCACGCTGCCGTCGACTATCGCACCCGACGGCCACAGCGCGGACCCGACCGAGCGCACGGCGGTGAGCAGCGTGTTGTGCCCGGTCTCGGCCGTGATGCCGACCGCGGCTGGCACCTGCTGGAGGAAGATGATCGCCGCGATACCGAGGGTGAAGCCCTCGACCACCGGCCACGGGATGTAGGTGACCACCCGGCCCAGCCGGAGCAGGCCGCAGACCAGCACGATGGCCCCGCCGAGCAGCGTCACGAGCGCGACGGAACCCACGCCGTGCTGCGCGACGATCGGCGCGAGGACCACCGCCATCGCACCCGTCGGACCGCTGATCTGCACGTGTGACCCGCCGAACACCGCCGCGACGATCCCAGCGACCACGGCGGTGACGAGCCCGGCGGCCGGCCCGACACCGGAGCTGACGCCGAAGGCGAGTGCCAGCGGCAGGGCGACGACACCCACCGTGATGCCCGCCAGGAGGTCCGCGCGCAGGGTCCGGGGTCGGAGGTCGTAGTCGGCCCGGGACGGCACAAGGTCTCGTATGTCGACGCGCTCACGGATGGAAGCGATCATCCTGGCGCGCATGGTCACAGGCCCGCCGGAGCGGTGCTTGACGGTATCCCCCACAAGTGAATGACCGTAGCAAGAGAATGCCCCCTTCGCCTGGTGAACGGCCTGGTGAGGGGCCCCGTACTACGCTGCGGTGCGTGAGCAGCAGCGACGCCCCCGCGCCCGACCCGTCCGGCACCACACCCCCAACGCTCGCGCAGGTCGTGCGCGCCCTCGACGGCCTCTACCCGCCGTCGACGGCGGAGGGCTGGGACGCCGTCGGACTGGTCGCCGGCGACCCCGCCGCACCCGTACGCAAGGTGCTGTTCGCGGTCGACCCGGTCACCGCCGTCGTCGACCAGGCGCTGGACTGGGGCGCCGACCTGCTCGTCACGCACCACCCGCTGTTCCTCCGCGGCGTGAGCTCCGTGGCCGCCACCACCTTCAAGGGTGCGGTGGTGCACCGGCTGCTGACCGGCGGGTGCGCCCTGCACGTCGCGCACACCAACGCCGACGCCGCCCCGCGCGGCGTGGCGGACGCCCTCGCCGACCTCGTCGGCATCACCGACCGCCGCCCCCTCGAGGTGAGCGCGGCAGGCGAGACGGACGGCCGCGGCATCGGTCGCGTCGGGCGCCTCGCCGAGCCCACCACCCTCGCCGACTTCGCCCGCCGCGTCGCGGCAGCGCTGCCCGCCACCGCGCAGGGCATCCGCTTCTCCGGCGACCCGGACGCGACAGTGACGACCGCCGCCGTCCTCGGCGGCTCCGGCGACGGCTACTTCGACGCCGTCCGCGCGGCCGACGCCGACGTCTACGTCACCTCCGACCTGCGCCACCACCCGGCCTCCGAGCTGCGCGAACGAGCCGAGTTCGAGGCCCGCGCGGCCGGCACCGACGGGCCGTCCGGCACCCCGTTCCTCGTCGACACCGCCCACTACGCGAGCGAGTGGCCCTGGCTGCGCTACGCCGTCGAGGACCTCGCCGCGGCGCTCGCGGCGGACGGCCTCGCGGTCGAGGCGCGCGTCAGCGAGGTCGTGACCGATCCCTGGACGGGCCAGGTCCCGTCCCGCTGAGCCCGCCTGCCGGGCCGCGTCCTGAGCCGCCTGCCGAGCCGCATTCCGAGTGGACTGCGCGCGGGCGCGCGCGAGGTAGCGTTGGACAGCCCCAGAACCCGACCGAGAGGACGCCCTCGTGGCTACCGCACCACCCGAAGACCAGCGCAGGCTGCTGGACGTCCAGGCGCTCGACACCCGTGTCCAGCAGCTCGCCCACCAGCGCAAGAACCTCCCCGCGCTCGCGAGGCTGACGGAGCTCGACGGCCGGATCGCGGACCTGCGCGCCTCGCTCGTCGAGTCGCGTACCCGGGTGGCCGACCTGAGGCGCGAGCTGACCAAGGCGGAGTCCGACGTCGAGCAGGTCCGCAACCGCGCCGAGCGGGACCAGAAGCGGCTGGACTCGGGTGGCGTCAGCGCCAAGGACGCCGTGGCGCTCACCGACGAGCTCCGTTCGCTCGCCGCGCGCCAGGCCGCGCTGGAGGAGGTCGAGCTCGACGTCATGGAGCGGCTCGAGGCGCACGAGGAGGCGCTGGCCACCGTCGAGGCGGCCAACGGTGAGCTCGTCGCCGAGAAGGCGGAGGTCGAGGCCGAGCGTGACGCCGCCTGGGCCGAGATCGACGCGCAGGTCCAGGCGACGGCGGGCGAGCGGGCCAAGGCGGTGGACGGGCTCGACGCGGCCCTCGTCAAGCTGTACGAGAGCATCCGGGCGCGGCAGGGCGGCACCGGAGCCGCGCTGCTCAACGGCAACCGCTGCGACGGCTGCCGGATGGATCTCCCGCCGGCCGACCTGGCGACCATCAGGAGCGCGGCCCCCGACGCGGTGGTGCGCTGCGAGGAGTGCGGCCGGATCCTGGTGCGCGTCGCCGGCGCGACGACCGGAGCTGCCGCCGGATGAGCGAGGCGCCAGGGTTTGACACCCACCGGCGCCCGCCGGCCGCGGCCACCCGGTTCGACGGCGCTCTTCCGCTCACCGTCGTGCTCGTCCGGCACGGGGTGACGGCCCTGACGGAAGCCGGCGGCTATTCCGGGTCGGACGGCCCGGGCCCGTCCCTGACAGCGCGCGGGCGGCTGCAGGCGGCGCAGGCCGCCGACGCAGTCTTCCGGATCGGACGCGCGGCCCGCACCGGGGCGGGTTCCACGGGCGGCATGCGCAGCGGCGGCCTCTGGCCGGACCTGCCCCGCCCGACGGCGCTCGTCGCCTCGCCGACCGCGCGGACCCAGGAGACGGCTGCCGCCGTCGGACGGCGGCTCGGGCTGCACGTCTCCACCGACGAGCGCTTCGCCGAGTGCCGGCTCGGGGAGTGGGACGGGCTCACCGCGCCGCAGATCGAGCAGGGCTGGCCCGGCGAGCTGGCCCAGTGGCACTCGACGGGCACGTTCGTGCCGCCGGGCGGGGAGTCCTACGCACAGCTCGGCGCCCGGGTCTGGGACGGGCTCACCGACCTGCTGGCCGGCGGCGTGGACCGCACGGTGGTGACGGTCGGCCACGCGGCGCAGATCCGCACCGCCGTCGGGCAGGCGCTGGGTGCGCCCGCGTCGCACTGGGCGCGGCTGCGCGTCCCGCCCGCCTCGCTCTCCGTCGTGCGCCTATGGGAGGACGGCACCACCGAGGTGACCGCCGTCGGCGTCCCCACCGACGGCTGAGCTGTGGCGGGGGCGGCGCCGCCCGGGGAGATACTTCGCGGGCGGAATGCGTTGCTGTCCGTAGACAACGTCTACTCTCGGCAACCAAACCTGGGGAAGCAGGTCTTCCCCCACGACCTTGCGCGCTAGTGGCCGGCGGCCGCGTCAGTGACCGGCTCGCTTCCCGGGCGGCGCAGCGTCCCGCGGGCGAAGGCCGGTGCGAGCGGTATCAGGGCCAGCACCAGCACGGCGGACAGCATGAACCCGACCCGGAGGCTGAACGCCCCGACGAATCCAGTGAGCACCGCGCCGAGCAGGGCGCCCACATAGTTGAACTGGTTGAAGCGCGCGATCACGGCGTCGGTGCGGGCGCGGTCGGGCTCGGCCGCCGGGCGGCCGGTGGCCGGGTCGGCCGCCGAGATCGTGGCGATGCGGCCCGCCGCCGAGAAGCTGAGCGGCGCCACGAGGGCGATCGAAGCCCCGAGGACCGCGAAGCCCGCCACCGCGACCGGCCAGGACGGCGCGAGGGCGACCAGTGCCAGCGCCCCGAACGCCACGACCGCCCCGATGCGGAGCAGGGGCACCACGCCGAACCGGGCCACGAGGTGGTCACCCGCCAGGCGGACCACCATCGAGGCCACGAGGTAGGGGAGGGTCGCGAGCGCGACCAGGTTGCCGGGGGCGGCGAGGTCAAGCGCGAGGAGGACGGGGCCCCACGCGGCCGCGGCGGTGTCGGCCATGTAGAACACGACCAGCCCGGATCCCACGAGCCAGATGGGCCCCCACGGGATCGGTCCCGCGGGGGCAGCCACCACCGGGGCGGCAGGGGCCACCGGGCTCGCGACCGGCCGCGTCAGTCCGGCCCCGCCGTAGGACATGCCGGGCACACCCTGCGGCTCGCGGGCGACCCGCGGCAGGTACGGCGCGAACGCGATCACCAGCGGTACCACGGCGACGAGCACGCCGACCGTGGGGGACAGGTGCCCGGTGGCGAGCGCGACGACGGCGGCGCTGATGCCCCCGGTGGTCCAGTAGCCGTGGGACGACGGCAGGATCGGCCGGCCGTACCGGTGCTCGAGGTCGACGGCCTGCATGTTGGTGGTGGCGTCGACCAGGCCGAGCGCGATGCCGTAGACGGCGATGGCGCCCGCGAACACCGCGACCGCCGGTGCCAGGGTGAGAGCCGGGACGGCCACGACCATCAGGAGCAGCCCGAGCCGGAGCATGAGCGCACTGCCGGAGTGCCGCACCACGCGTTCGGTGACGAGTGATCCCACGCCCGCGAGCAGCACCATCATGAGCAGCAGCAGCGAGAGCGTCGTCTCGTCGAGCCCCCACCGTTCCAGGAACCGCGGCAGGCGGGTGGTGAGGCTGATGAAGACGAAGCCCTGTGCGAAGAACGCCGCCGCCACGGCGGCTCTGGCGCCCGTCAGGCCGCTGCCTCCGGCGACGTCGCTGCCGCCCGTCTGGATGATGCTCATGACCCGCCATCCAACCGGTCGGTGGGCATCGGCGCCAGGGTTTCGGCCGCCTCTTCTCCTTCGAGGCCTAAGTTTCTTCGCCTTCGGGCACCTGAGAGCGAAGAAACTCAGGCCTCGAAGGGGCTGACGGTCAGGCGAGCACGAGCTCCAGCGTCCGCGGGCCGCGCGCCCTGCCCTCCAGGAGGTTCGCCTCGATCAGCGTCTGGTCCTTGCCGGAGCCGATCTCGGTCAGCATCACGGACCCGACCAGCTCCTGCGCGGCCTTGAGCACGTCCTCGCTGGTCCGCGCCTCGTGCTCGCGGCGCAGCAGGTGACCGGCCAGCACGCCGCGCGTGTGCTTCGCGTTGTGCGAGACGACGGTCCGCTTGCCGTCGGTCTCGCGGAGCACGCGCACCTCTACCCATTCGGCGGCCCCGTCCCCGGTCGTCCGGGGCTTCCACGCGGCGACGTACGTGGCGGACCGGCAGTCGACGACGACGTCGCCCGCGGCCCGGGCGTCGAGCACCTCGGCGAGGGCAGGCTTCCAGAACGTGGCGAGCCGCCCGACGTCGGGCAGGCCGATACCCATGCTGAGCCGGTAGGCGGGGATGCGGTCGCCCGGCGCCACGACTCCCCAGAGCCCCGAGAAGGTCAGCACGCTCGCCTGGGCGCGCTGCGCTGCGCCGTCCGGCAGCGTGGCCAGGCCGGCCGCCGCGTACAGGACCCCGGTGTACACCTCCGCCGCGCGGCCCGACGGCGCGTCGTGGAGCGCCGTGTTGCGCGCCACCTCGTCGGCGAGCCCGTCGCTGACGCCGAGGGCGGTGGTCGCGTCGGGCCGGGCGCTGACCCGCGCGAGATCCGCGAGGACCTGCTCGCGCCGCTCGGTGAGCTCCGGGTGAACCAGGGCACCCAGGTCGAGCGGGGCCGCGCCGTCGGGCGCCGGCGTCTTGCCCTCGGAGGGCGGGAGGAGCAACATCACCCGCCCAGCCTAATTTGCCGGGCGGGCTGGCTCGGTAGGTTGGCGCGCATGGCCCAGGTCAAGGTGTACGGAAACCGGTCGGTATGGGGCGAGCGGCGTGGGGAGATCTCCGACGCGCTGCACGAGGCGCTCGTGCGCACCTGGCAGCTCCCCGCGGACAAGCGGTTCCACCGCTTCCTCCTCCTGGACGACGGCGACCTGGTCGCCCCGCGGTCGGACTCCTACCTGGTCGTGGAGATCGTCTGTTTCACCGGCCGCAGCCGGGAGGCCAAGCGCGCGCTGATCGCGGCGCTGTACGACGACGTCGCGCCGGGACTTGGGCTCGCGGCCGAGGATCTTGAGATCGTGATCGTGGAGAGCCCGAAGGAGAACTGGGGCATCCGCGGGATGTCGGGCGACGAGCTGACGCTGAGCTACCGGGTCGACGTCTGACGGACTCGGTGTGACGGGCGGTGTGGAGGGTTGGCGGTACGCTTCTACCTGCGGACGAGTCGGTCGGACGGTCGCGTCGGGTGCTTTCGGGCGCCCGCCGAGGAACGTCCGGGCTCCACAGGGCAAGGTGGTGGCTAACAGCCACCCGGGGTGACCCGCGGGACAGTGCCACAGAAAACAGACCGCCTCCGGTCTCCGGACCGGGGGTAAGGGTGAAACGGTGGTGTAAGAGACCACCAGCGCTGCCGGTGACGGCAGCGGCTAGGTAAACCCCACCTGGAGCAAGGTCAGACAGACTGTGTTTGAGGGCTGCTCGCCCGATTCTCTTACGAGAAGCACAGTCGGGTAGACCGCTCGAGCCCTGCGGCAACGCAGGGCCTAGATGGATGACCGTCGCCCGCGCTGGGGTAACCCGGCGCGGGAACAGAACCCGGCGTACAGACCGACTCGTCCGCTTTTAACGCTCTGACCTGCATCGGAGCACCGGCCAGAAGTGCCCGGTACACATTGGGTACACATGACTGTGTACCGCGTGGGTCAGGCGGCCAGGCTCCAATCCCGTCGCACCTGGATCGGGGCGGAGCCCCGAGCAACCTGGAGTCGCCCCCGACAGGAGTTGGAACCGTCACCTGAATGTGGCCGACTCGTCGGCTCGTCACGTACCACGTCGGTGGCCAGCCCAAGATGTTGCTGCATGGTGGAGCGCATCGCTAAATGTAGACGGCGAGGATGTCAAGAACGAGCGCGGGTCCAGCGACGTAGTTTTCCTCTTCGTCCGCTTCCGGAGCGCGCCGCTCCTGAGCGCGCCGTTCCTCTCGAGACAGGAGGTTGAGGCCGGGCATCGCCAGGATGGCCTGCCAGCTCCCGACGCGCAGTACCTTCTTGACCTTCCCCACGACAATGGCTCTTCCCTCGACCTCTCCGCCGATGAAGTCGCCCTCAAGGGCTCCGGTTACTTTCCAATCCGTGGAGTCGTCGTCGCCGACGAGAACCAATTTGCCCGCGGATGCCTGAGTGAACCGTTGTAGTGCATCGACTTCGTCCTCGTTCGGTAGATCTGCGACTTCGTGCCCCATTGCACGGGCCGCGGGTGCGAAGGCCTTGATCATGGCCAGGGCATCTCCGAGACCACTGGAGGGCGACAGCATCTGGGCTACCTGCGGTACGAAGATCTCGCACTCCCAGGAGATGATCGCACCTATACCGATGTCCTCAAGGTCTGTGTCCGGGTCTACGACCTCGACCCAACCGAGCTCGTCCGGTGTCGTCGCGGCTGCCTGCACAAGACGATCAAATCGAGCCTCATCTGTGTCGATCCGCGTCGTGGAATTCTCGTCCTCGGCGTTTCGAGAGTGGTCGCCTCGAAGAACCTTGAGATCAGCCCCGCCCGCGGTCGTCCTGCCAGTCTTCCGGACGCTGACGGACGTGTCGGCCAACCCATTGTCGATCATCGATGTGTATTGGCGGACTGCCGTCGAGTTGAGGTAGATGAAGCGTCTGAGCATGCCAACAAGGCTAGGCGCAGCAACTTCCTTTCGGCCACGAAGGCACGCCAGCTGTCAGGGTGATTCCGACTCCGCCGTGCCGCGCCCAGGCGCACCTCACATTCCCTCAGGTGTGCCCGCAGAGACTGGCCCGCCTCGGCTGTGCTCCCTGTTCACGCGACCCTGGATGACGGGATCTTTGTTGGCCGGGCGCTCATGACGAGGTCGATCGCGGTACGCGTCTGTTCCTCCTCGTCGGGCCACAGGTGCGAGTAGGTGTCCAGGGTCTCGCTGGCGTGCTTGTGGCCCAGTCGCGCCTGGACCGCCTTAACGGATGCGCCGTGGCGGATGAGCAGGCTCGCGTAGTAGTGGCGCAGATCGTGGAAGGTGAAGCCGGAGAGCTCGGCCGTCTTGAGAGCGCGTCGCCACGTGTCCCAGAACGCCGAGCGGCGCAGCGCGCCGTTCTCGGTGTTGGTGAAGACCAGGCCATCGGGGCCCGGTGGGTACTTCCGCATGTACTCCTTCATGGCCTTGATCGTGGACGTCGACAGTGGCACCTCCCGATAGCTCGCCTCGGTCTTGAGCGGCCCGAACGTCGGCTTGCCCGCAACCGATCCGGTGATCTGCCGGTCAACGTGCATGACCTTGTTGTCGAAGTCGAGCCGATCCACGGTCAGGCCGAACGCTTCGCCCTGCCGAAGTCCGGTGCAACGCGGTGAACAGGATGAGGCCCCGGAATCTCTCTGGGAAGGCGTCGATGAGCGCCCACAGCGACTCGGTCGGGATCGGCTTGACGCGCTTGGGTGTCTTCTTCGGTAGGCGCGTACCCGCGCAAGGGTTCGACGTGATCCGGTTGGTGTCGACGGCGGACTTGAAGATGCCGGACACGATCCGGTGGGTCACCCCAACGGTGGCCGGGGCATATCCCTTGCTCTTGCCGTCTGCCAGAGCGATCGCGGCGGTCGAGAGCCACTTGACCCATGACTGGATGTCCTCGGAGTCGATCGAGGCGAGCGGCAGGTGTCCGAGCCGTGGGTACGTTCGGATCTCAAGGACCACGTCGACCTGGTCCTCTGTGTTGCCGCGATGGACCTGGAGCGTCCGCCAGTGCTCGGCGTACTCCTTGAACGTGACCTTGCCGGCGTCCGGGTCGACGAAGCGGCCCGTCAGAATCTCGGCCGACAACTCGTCGCGGCGGCGCTCGGCGTTGGTCTTGCGCTTGTATGACTCGGCGCGAAGGCGCTTGCCCGGGTCGCGGCTGTCATGCCGAGATGCTACTGGCGCGACCGAAACCTAGGGACCTGACCGTGGGTGCCAGCCCGGTACTCGGCGATCCGCACGATCCACCGGGTGCATGGGCGGGCACGACGCGATGTGCAGTCCGCAAATAGTCCGCAGGAGGTCCGCACCAGCCCGTCCGGCGCCAACATGACCAACGGCCGGGAGCGTTGGAATTCCAACGCTCCCGGCCGCTGCCGCTCCCGCCATACCGTGCCAGATGTCCGGACTGCGATCCACGAACTACTGCTGACACCGCGGGGACACTCTGGCGCAGGCTCACATTCGTGTTGGGCTATTTCCGGGTCGTGGACATGCTCTGGTCACGGGTGACAAGGACGAAGGTGCGGGGATCACCTGCAACCGTGTCACGGACTGAACTCGCCGATCATGGCTTGTCCGCTGTCGGCGGCTCGCTGGAAAAAGGTCTGAAGCTGGACGTGCAAGGCATCGATCAGCTCCCAGACCTGGTCGACGGTCCCGTCCTGGATCGTGCCGATTGCCTGGAGGCCCTCCAATGGTGTCCAGGTGCCCACCATGTCGAGGTTTGCCCGAGCAAGGGAGTCGAGCCGTTCACGAACGTCGCCGGCCGGACGCGAGAGGGTGGCTGCAAGTGCAGTGACCTGGTCCGGCGGCGTGACAAAGTAGAACTCGCTGACCTGCTCACCGGCGAACCAGGTGTATGGCTCGATGCCGTACGCGGCCTCCAGGTACGGGTTGATTAGGTCCATGTAGTGGTGCTGGTAACGCAGCATGACTTCGCTGCGCGGGTCGTCCATCGCCGCCGCTGGATCCTGGTCCCACTCCCAGAACTCTCGGTATCGTTCTTCCGTGTACTCCGCGAGCCACTCCTCGTCCCGCTGAACGAGGCCGGAGTCCACGGCGAACAAGCCGAAGTAGATGCCCATGGTCAGGATCTACCCATCGGCCAGTGGACGAGCGTAGTGAGCGCATGAAGCGCAGGTCGATTCACGAGCCCAGATCCTACGGCTGGCCGCTGACACAGCCGAAGACACGGTTTTGCGTGCCAGCGTCGGACATCGGTGACTGCAGGACGCACCAAATCCGAGACCTGCCGTGCGGTACACATCGGGTACACATGAGCGCTGTCTGAGCCCATCCGACGCCACTCTCACCAACGCAGCGTTGTGCCGTGACATCCCCGGATTCCCAACGATCTCGCGGTGCCCAACCAACTCGGCGGGCACCGTGAGACATACCGGTACACCCTCCGGGAGAACCCGGCGTACAGGCCGGCTCGTCCGCTTTTAAGGCCCTGACCTGCATCTGAGCATCAGTCGGAGGCTTCCAGGCGCGAGATCACGTTCGCAGTTGCGCCATGGTCGCCTGGCCTGAGGGCCGTGGTGATACCAGCAGGTCCAGGATCTCGCTCGCGTCCTTGTGTCCCAGTCGTGCCTGAACCGCCTTGACGGACGCCGTGGCGGATGCGCGGGCTCGCGGTCGCCGCGAGTTCCGGTCCAGCACCTCGCTCGGGCCGACCGGAATGCTGACGATCGTCTCGGGCGCGCTTCCCGGGGCCAGCATTGTCGCTGGCCCCGCCGGCCTTCGTCGACGAGGAGTCGCTACCTCGCGTTGCCAAGGGTGATCCGGCGCCGCAGGGCCTGGGCCAGTGGTGCCTCCCACACGTCGGTGCCCTCCGTCGGATCGGGACCGTCGTGCGGAAGCCGGGCCATCGTCTGCTTGGTGACGCGGATGGCCTCCCGGTCGCGCCGGGCGATGCGCCGGGCCAGGCGCTTGGCCTCGGCCCACACGTTCTCGGTCGGGACGACGGATTGCACGAGCCCGCCCTCCAGCGCCTCCTGGGCGTTGATGGCATCGCCGAGCAGCAGCATCGCGCGGGTCCGGCCGGAACCGATCTCGGCGACCAGGCGGTCCAGCACCTCGCTCGGACCCACCGGGATGCTGACGACCGTCTCGGGCGCGCGGAACCGTGCGTCCTCGGCGGCCACGCGCAGGTCGCTCGCGACCGCCAGCCCGAGCCCTGTTCCGGCGACGTTGCCGTGCAGCGCCGCGACTGTCACCGCCGGGCAGGTGCGCCAGGCGCGCAGCACCTCGTCGCTGAGCTCGACGAGGTCCCGGTAGCCGTCGGGGTCGTTGGTGGCGAGCTGGCCGAGCTCGTCCAGGTCGCCGCCTATGCAGAAGTGGTGCCCTTCGGCGCGCAGCACGACGGCGGCGACGTCGTCGGGCAGCGTCGTGAGCACGTCGCCCAGGGCGGTCAGCGTCGCTCGGTCGAGCCGGTTGTCGCCGTCGGGTCGCGTGAGGGTCACCACCAGCACGGCGTCCTCGCGGTTGACCACGACGGGTCCGGCGGCGGACGCGCTCTCACCAGCGGCCACCGCCGCACCAGCACCCACCGCCGCACCAGCGCCCGCGGTCGCGGCTGGACGGGGTCGCCGCCGTACCGGCACCGAACGCGTTCCGCGGAAGGCGAGGGTCTCGTCGTAGCCCACTGGCCCGGCGAACTCGAGATCGAACCGCTGCAGCACCTCGGGGAACAGTGTCGTCGCTTCCAGACGGGCCAGCGGCGCGCCTAGGCAGTAGTGCATGCCCACGCCGAAGGCGAGGTTGCGGCGAGGCGGGCGCGAGAGGTTCAGGTCGTGCGGCGAGTCGTAGGCGTCGGGGTCGTGGTTGGCCGCGGCGACCACGGCGTGCACGATCTGCCCGGCTGTCACCGGGATGCCGCCCGGCAGCTCCGTGTCCTGCGCTGCGTACCGGGTCATGAGCTGTACGGGCGATACGAAGCGGACCAGCTCCTCGACGGCGCCGTGTACGGCTTCCGGGTGCTCGAGCATCCACGTGGCCTGGTCGGGCCGGCGCAGGAGCTGCACCACGCCGTCGGACAGCAGGGACGTCGTCGTCTCGAGGCCCGCCTCGATCATGACGTTGAGCTGGGAGCCGGCCACCGCGCGCACCGCGGGGTCGGTCTCTGTGTCGAGCCACTCTCCCAGCGGGGAGTCCTCCGGGAGCCGGGGTCTGGGCTGGGCTACGAGCTGTTCCCAGTACGCGTTCCACAGCTTGCCCGCGCGGTCGGCCTGCGCCATCCGCGCCTTGCTCGGCGCCAGGTCGTGCACGTTCGAGAGCATGCGGCTCATCTCGCACAGCAGCGGGATGTCCTCGCGCGGCAGCCCGAGAACGATGCAGAGCACCGCCATGGGCAGCCGGTCGCCGACCAGGGCCCCGAAGTCCGCCTCGCCGTCGGCGCGCAGCACCGCATCGAACCGGTCGAGGTACTCGTGGACGGTCTGGACGATCTGCGGTGTGAGGTCAGCGACCGACCGCGGCGAGACGAACGAGCCAAGACTGCGGCGCAGCCCGGCGTGCCCGGGCGGGTTGGTGCCGAGTGCGGAGTCGTGCAGGAACTTCAGGCCCGGGTGCCGCACCCACGTCGGCTGGCGCGCGGTGCGCCAGGCGGCGTCCACGGTGCGCCAGCCGGATCCGCTGAGCACCTCGTGGCTCGCGCCGTGCGAGGTGACCATCCAGGCTCCCCACGGCATGCGTACCGCCGGGCCCATGGCCCGCAGCTCGTCGTAGACGGCGTGGGGGTCGGCGCGCCCTTCGGGCGTGCTCAGGTGCCGGATCAGCTTGGTCACGCGGCGGCGGGACTGGCGGTCCGAACTGGCTGCGACGGCGTCTGTCGTCTTCCGGGATCTGCCGGTGTGGTCAGGCACTGGGCGCTCCTTCTTCAGTCAAGACACCATCTCGTCTGCCGACGGACAACGTTAAACATAACGTGCATACCGGGCAGAACAATCGGCCCTTGCGGGTCGCCGTGTGACCATTACGTAAAAAAGTGACTATGAGGCAGCCATGTGACGGTGTGGGTAGTCTTGTGCGCCGTTGGCGCAACCTGGCAGCTTCGGCAACCGCCTGCCACGCTGACCCCGGTGTCGAAGACCCCCTGTCGGTTCGTCACGAACGACACCGTCATTGCCGGGTCGGTCGGCGGAGAGGTGCGACGCCTCGGGGAGGCTGCGGTGGACGAGGTCGAGTCCTGGGTGCGCACCGGGACGCTCCGTACGCCGGTGCACCCGGAGACCCTCGCCATCACGGCCTGAGTCCCCCAGCCGCTGGTGCTCGTCCCGAGCATCGGTAGATCGAGTCGCCAACATCCTCGACGAGGCACGCTGGAACCTCGAGCTCATGCTCAAGATGCAGGTCCCCGACGGCGAACCTCGCGCGGGCATGGCGCACGAAGCCTTGCGTGAACGGCAAGGCGCACGTCGATGCCGTCTGACGCTCCAGGGGCAGGTCAGACGCGGGCAGGCGTGCGGGCGGCCTGGCGCTCGGGAGTGAACGTCACCGGCAGCGTGGACGGGTAGCGCGACCACGGCGATGGCGCCCACTTCACCACCGGGTCGGTGAGCCTCAGGTCGAGCCGCTCCATGAGGCTCTCCACCGCGATCTTGACCACGAGCCGCCCGGGGCGCTTGGCGGGGCACGCGTGCGGCCCGACGCCGAACGACAGGTGCGACCGGTTGCCCGCCTCGAAGAAGTCGTCGCTGGTGCGTACCCGCGGGTCGTTGTTCGCGGCGGCCACGCCCATCACTATCGCGTCGCCGGCGCGGATCCGCGCCGTGCCGAGGGTGCAGTCGGTCACGGCGTACCGGGCGGGCAGGTTCGCCACGGGCGGCTCGCGCCACAGCGTCTCGTCCATCGCGTCGTCCAGGCCGCGGCGCACGCCGGTGACGCGGCCGGTGTACCGGGGGTCGGTGAGCATGCGGCGCAGCGTGGCCGCGATCCAGGTGATGAGCATCTCGTTGGCCGCGCAGATCGCCACGACCATGGAGTGCACGATCTCCGTGTCGTCCTCGAAACTCGGGTGCTTGATGAAGCTGGCGGTCAGGTTCGGGCCTGGCTCCGCCCGGGTCGCGATGACGTGGTCCATCACGATCTGGTCCATCCGGACCAGGGCTGACACGGGATCGCCGCCGTGCCCGAAGATCTCGCTCGCGCAGCGCAACAGGTCGAGACCCTGCCGCTCGTCGAAGCCGAACATGCCCGACACCGCCAGGAACGACACCGCCGCCGCATACTCGCCCATCAGGTCCGCACTGCCCTTGGCGGCGAACGAGTCGATGAGCCGGGCGCAGACGACGCGCACGAGCGCTGCCGTCCGGACCTCGTCCATGTCGGCGAACGCCTCGTCCACCGGGAGCCGCAGCCGCCGGTGCTCCGCGCCGTCCGAGAAGTACAGGTTCCGCCGTCCGGTCGGGGACAGGATGGCGTGCAGGGTCGACTGCGGTGGTAGCTGCTCTCTCCAGTGCCGTGGGTTCCGGGCGAAGACGCTCTCCGTGCGCATCACCTCCATGACCTCGGCGTGCCCCAGCACGAGCCAGCCCGGTACGCCTGGCTCCAGGTCCACGGGGGCCACCGGCCCCCACTGGTCCTGCAGCTTGCGCAGTGCCGCAGTCATGTCCTCTGCACCGGTCAGGTCCACCAGCGCGACCCGGCCCCCGCTCCGCTGCGGTTCCAGGTCAGGCATGCCCCTCCACCCGTCGACATCCATCTGAATTATCCATCGAAATCGGGGGCGACCTGCGTAGACGCCCGATCAGGCGTTTCTATCACGGGCAGCAGAGAACACGAAACACGCGGCGTTCTTCCCCACGGCGGCCAGGTCCGGGCTCTTCGCCGTCGCGAACGCCAGCACCCGGAGCGCCTGGGTAGCGAACGTCATGATCTCGGTCGACATGGACGACACCGAGAACGCGGAGGCACTGAGCGAGTGGCTACGGACAGAAGCCCCCCGCCGGTCGAGTCCTGAGCGTGGCGGAGTGGGGTACCTGAGGTTGCTCACCAGCGCGGAGGACAACCGATGGGGCGGGTGGAGGGCGCCCGAGTGCGAGGTGTGGGCAGGAGTCTTGAACCATGCTGACCTTGATGCTGTCCGGCAGCGATTCTTCGAGACGCCGTGGCGCGAGCCGAACGCGGCGCAACTGTTCGTGATGGACCAGGAGGAGGGCTTCTTCCGGCTGTGGATGATCCGCGGCGACGAGCTTCGGCAGTTCGCGCCGCTCGTACCGAGCGAGGACGACGAGGTCTTCTATCGGGAGTGAAGAGCCAAGCGCAAAGCCGTTCACGCTCGGACGGCGGCGAGCCTGCACGCGGTCCGATTGAAGAGCTGCTCGGTACACATCGGGTACACATGACCGCCGTCTGAGGCCATCCGACGCCACCTCCACCAACGCGCCCCGGACCCCGCAGAACCGCGAAGTTCCAACGACCCCGCGGCGCCCAACCAACTCCTCGGACACCGCGAGACATACCGGTACACCCTCCGGGAGAACCCGGCGTACAGACCGGCTCGTCCCCTTCCAGAGCCCGACCGCTGGTGATCTGGTCACTTCCTCGAGGTGCTGCGAGCGCGGATATGTGCGCGCTCGCCCTGCCGTCCGATGAGGCAGAGGTACTCCACGGGCTGGTTGGTTGCGGCGCCGAACCAGTGTGGTGTGCGGGTGTCGAACTCGGCGGCTTCACCAGGCGAGAGGACCAGGTCGTGCTCACCGAGCACAAGCCGTAGCTGTCCGTTGAGGACGTAGGCCCATTCGTACCCCTCGTGGCTCTTGGGGGCGGGCTGATCCGAGGGGCGGCCTCCGGGAACGATGAACTTGTAGGCCTGGATACCGCCGGGGCGCCGGGCCAACGGCAGGACCGTCATGCCACCTTTGCAGCTGATGGGGCGTAGGTGAATACGCGGATCGCCGGTGGCGGGAGCGTCGACCAGCTCGTCGAGCGTGACGCCGTGGGCTCTCGCCAGTGGTAGCAGCTGTTCCAGGGTCGGCCGCCGGGAGCCGGACTCCAGCCGGGACAGCGTGCTGATGGAGATTCCGGTAGCGGCCGACAACTCGGCCAGCGTCGTATCACGTTCATGGCGGAGGTTGCGCAGCCGAGGCCCGACGGCGTCCAGGCCCCCGCCTTTCTCGTCGCTCATGGCTGCGAGTTTGCCAGAACAGCAACAATCTTTGCCAGATCTGGTTGTGTCCTCGCAAGGTGGCGCCTGAGGGCGCTCGAACCGGGCGTCCACAGGACAGGAGGATCTATGTCTGCTGAGGACGCCGGCCCGGATGTGCCGGTGGAGTACGCGACCTGGCGCAAGAACCGTTGGGAGGAGGTCGCCGGCCCGGGCGGCAAGGCGGGCACCGTCCAGCTGGCCATGGTCTCCCATCCCGAACCGGGGGTGCCGGGCCTGCCTGGTCGATGGCAGGTGAGTGCATCGGGGGTCTTGACTCTCACCGTCACCGCTGCGAACGGCGTGTCGATCGGCGGGCGGCCGGTGACCGGCACGGTGGAGGTGGAGTCCGGCAGCCAGGTGGAGCTCGCTGACGGACGGGTGTGCTTCGTCCAGGGACGCGGCGGAACCTACGGCATGGTCGTCTGGGACCCTTCCGCACCGGTTCTCACGGGGCTGCGCGATATCGCGAGCTATCCCTACGATCCGAACTGGGTCGTCGACGCCGAGTACCGGGCGGCGCCCGGCCGTACCGTCGAAGTAGGGCGACTGACCAGCCCGCGGAGCAAGGAGACGGTCTCCGCCCCGGGCGACCTGGTCGTCGAGATCGGCGGACAGGAGCACACCCTGGTGGTGCTGGAGTCCGTTCCCGGCCTGCAGCTGGCGGTCTTCACCGATCCCAGCAGCGGCACCGACACCCCCGAGATCGGTCGGTGGCTGATCCTCCCCCCGGCCGAGGGCAGCACCCTTCGGGTCGACTTCAACCAGGTGATCCTGCCCCACCACGTGTTCTCCACGGCGTTTCCCTGCCCGATCCCGCTTGAAGCGAACCATCTTCCGGTCGTCGTCGACGCCGGAGAACGTGCGCCCGTCCTCGACGAGGGGAGCGGGAGCACGGTGACAGAGCCCGACAAGAAAGGACAGGACGGAACCATGGAACCCGAGCTGACGGAGAAGGCGGTCCAGTACCTGCGGCACCTGGAGAAGTTCGACTTCGCAAGCATGCGTGCGATGTGCGCGGACACCGCCACCGTCTGGCACAACGACGGCAAGGGCGAGCAGACGATCGAGGAGAACCTTGAGCAGCTCGAGCAGATGTCGAGCAGCGGAGGCGTCGTTGCGTTGCGGTACGAGATCACCCGTCAGTTCCAGAAGCCCGACGAGGTGCTCCAGCAGCACGTGCTGCACATCAACATGCCCGACGGGTCCGGCACCGAGCTGCCCGTGGCCATGTACTTCGGTTTCAAGGGCGGCCTCATCGACCGGATCGAGGAGTACGCGAACATGATGCCGCCCGACGAAGGCAACGTGAGCGGCAACAGCTGATCCAACGCTGGGGGATCTTCGGCACCTGGGCACGACCGGCGCCCAGGTGCCGGCACCCGCCCCTCAACCTGATGGACAGGCCTCCTAATCGTTTCAGTCCTTGCCAGGGCACCGGCCCGCAGAGTTATGTGATGTCACACGACCGGAGTCCCTGTTCGGTACCCACCTGTCGAAGACGCCAGGTGTCGTAGAAGAGGAGTTGCGATGAGGACTACATCAAGACCTGGCCGTCGCGCCTTGGTAGGTGCGGCATTGTGCGTCGCATCAGTGGTCGCCGGTTTGATGGCTGCCGCGCCGGCGCAGGCCGCGGAGACCACGTTGGGCGCCGCGGCTGCGCAGAGCGGGCGGTACTTCGGTGCGGCGGTGCCGGCCGGGCGGTTGAGCGAGTCGGCGTACACCACGATCTTGGACCGTGAGTTCAACATGATCACGGCCGAGAACGAGATGAAGATGGACGCGACCGAGCCGAACCGGAACCAGTTCAACTTCTCGCGCGGCGACCAGATCGTGAACTGGGCGATCAGCCACGGCAAGCAGGTGCGCGGGCACACCCTGGCGTGGCACGCCCAGCAGCCCGGCTGGATGCAGAACCTGTCGGGCAGCGACTTGCGCAGTGCGCTGATCAACCACATCACGCAGGTCGCCACCCACTACCGCGGCAAGGTTCACTCGTGGGACGTCGTCAACGAGGCGTTCGCCGACGGCGGCTCGGGTGGCCGGCGGGACTCGAACCTCCAGCGCACGGGGAACGACTGGATCGAGGCGGCCTTCCGGGCCGCGCGGGCGGCTGACCCGGGCGCCAAGCTCTGCTACAACGACTACAACACCGACGGGATCAACGCGAAGTCGACCGGGATCTACAACATGGTCCGGGACTTCAAGGCCCGTGGGGTGCCGATCGACTGTGTCGGGTTCCAGTCGCACCTGGGGACCTCGCTCTCCAGCGACTACCAGGCCAACCTGCAGCGGTTCGCGGACCTGGGCGTCGACGTGCAGATCACCGAGCTGGACGTGGAGCAGGGCAGCAACCAGGCCAACATCTACGCGGCGGTGACCCGGGCGTGCCTTGCGGTCTCGCGGTGCACCGGCATCACGGTGTGGGGTGTGCGCGACGACACCTCCTGGCGCACGGACAACCCCCTGCTGTTCGACCGCTCGGGCAACAAGAAGCCCGCCTACTTCGCGGTTCTCGACACGCTCAACGGTGTCTCCTCGGGCGGCACGTTCCGGCTGCGGAGCGAGTCCGCGGGCCGCTGCCTCGACGTGCCGAACGGCACCACCACCAACGGCACGGGTCTGCAGATCTGGGACTGCTACACCGGCTCCAACCAGCAGATCACCCAGAACGGCCAGACGCTGCGGATGCTGGGCAAGTGCCTGGACGTCCCCACGAATGCCGCGAACGGCACCCGGGTCCAGCTGTGGGACTGCAACGGGGGCAACAACCAGCAGTGGACGTTCAACGGCAGCTCGATCAGCAACGTCCGGTTCCCGTCGCTGTGCCTCGACGTGAACGGCGCGGCCACGGCGAACGGCACGGCCGTGATCCTGTGGTCGTGCCACTCCGGTGCGAACCAGCGGTGGAGCCGGGTCTGACCGGCAGCCGCTGAGCC